>CACYBL010000102.1 GCA_902772695.1 uncultured Elusimicrobium sp. | reverse complement strand
TTTTTTCCACAAGCTCGCGGCTGATATGGAGCACCTTCCGCTCCAATTCATTAGTGGCGTAATCCATGTTTCTCCCCCCCGCTGTGTTTTCTAAAATAGCGCCGTCTGAAAAAGCGTCTTTTTCCCCCATTCTTTTTGGTAGGCGGTACTAAACTGCGATATAAACGCTCTTGCTTTTTAACCATGGTAGAAACCGTAAATTCGGAAAAATCACGATGGTCAATAGCCGCCTCAAATCGCTCACGTAATGCTTTGTGGCGTAATAAGACTTTTACTTTTTCAGCAAACAAATTGATATCATTGGGGGGTACCAAAAATCCTGTTTTGTTATCGGTAATAATTTCGCTAATACCATCCACATTGTAACATACCGCCGGAATACGCATAGCCATGGCCTCTAACAAAGACATGGGTAGCCCTTCTCGTAAAGATACACTTGCAAACACATCACTGATTGCCAGTAACTCCAACGGGTCATTGCGCCAACCTGGAAATAATACCTGTTTTTCGATACTTAGATTTCTAGCCAGGTTCTCCGCCGTCTGTTTTAGCTGGCCTTCACCCGTAAAAATAAAATACACATTTTTCATTTGGCTAAGTACTTTATACGCCGCCAACACAAAGTGAATCGGATTTTTAAGCGGTTTAAAATTAGCCAATGCTAATACCACTTTGGCATTAGCCGGAATTTTAAGGGAACCTTTCTTGGCTACTGGATCAAATTTGAGTGGCAAAATCGGATTAAAGTTAATTCCCGCACGAATCAATTCCGTACGCACATTTTTACCAATGCCCAATTGCTTGGCTTCGGCAGCATTTTTACGCGAAACGAACACCAACACGTCCGTCAATTTAGCACAAAATTTTTCTACTGAAACGAAAAATTTAAACTGTCTCTCTCCGTGTTCCTTGGCAAAACCTAATCCATGAAAAGTATGCACTACTTTCGCTCTACGCCAAAAAACACGAGCCGCCAGACGCCCCAAGATACCAGCCTTTGGCGCATTGGTATGAACGATATCGGGTTTCACTCGGCGCAATATACGCCCCATTTGCAAGAATGCCCAAAAATCATGAAATATATATTTGATGTGAACCGGATGGCGCAAGGCGGAGATAAAAAACACGTGCGTGCCGTCCCCTTTTACCCGGCCGTCCAACCGCCCCCCCGGGCCTGTAGCCAAGAAGGATTCAAATTGTTGCTTATTTAAGTTTTTAAGCGTTAGCAGTACGCTAGCCTGTGCACCACCCTGATCCATACGGGTAATGAAGTATAAGATTTTTGTTTTTTCCATTTATTTAACCGTCCCTGTTGCAGTATTTAAGATGCGAGCCTGCGGGAAATAGTATTTAATAATAGCCATATAGTCCGCACCTTGTTTGGCTAATCCGTCAGCTCCGTGCAAGCAAAGTCCCTCTCCAAGGCCTGTATCATATCCGCGAACCAAGACGCTTTTGATATTTTTTCCCTTATAAATTGGCACAATATCAAACAGGTTGGAACGCATCGTTCCCGCACTTAATACAAATTCAGTTTCTTGCGGGGTTTGGGTCTCATAAGTAGCTTTGCTGCCAACGAACTGGACCGATAAAATGCGTCCCGTAGGAGTATAACGTACGGGCGTAATCGCGCGCAATTTACCGATTTTTTGTTTATAGGACAGCCGGTTGGTAATCTCTTTAGCATCATAAAGATACATCCACTTGATACCTGACCACTGAGTTGGATCCTGTGGCCGAGAATATAAATCCGCCGGCGGATTAGATAAGATGTATTTACTGATGTTGGCGGGTGAGAAAACATAACCCGGTTTAGATGCTGTATTGGCCAATCCATCCGCCGTCACTACACCGCAACCGGTATAGAAGCCGGCTTGGGCCTCTGTCAAACGAATTTGGCTTGAAGTTTTAGAAGCATCCAACAAATCTTTAAAAATTAAATTAATCCCTTCAAAATGAAAGTCATCATCATTATCGGTAATATGGTAGGCGGCCTGTTCGTTATTTTGGATTGCTTGTAATAACGCAGAACGGAACACAACAGCCAATGCGGTTAAAGCCGCGGGCTGTTTTACGTTTTGGGCTTGAGTAGCTAACAAAGCCGGAATTAAGTCTTCTGCATACACTGTATTTATTAATTTGAATCCATTCGCCGTAGGAATAACGGTAAGAGAACCTTTTAATTCCTTATCACTTAAGTTCGCTGCAAAAATATTCTCTGCACGCACGTTACGCACCAACAAAGTATATTTTTCTTTATCCGTTGAAAGTATAAACGGTCGTTTGGCGGAAAATTCTACATGCCCACGAGCATCTTTCACATCTACCCCGCCCGTTTGAGGATTGAAAGAGATTGTTTTTTCAATATATGCAGGGATACGCAGAATTTCACCTAGTTTATCATCATTAATTCGGGTTACACCGGAACCCATAACCGCCGCAAAAAGTAATTCTTGCGGTTGTTGAATACGATTGGCATACAGAGCCATTTTTACTTTAGGGGACGGCGTGGAAGGCATCGTATGTACGATCGGTTGTTCCAAGCGCAAATAAAAAAGGTAATCAATACTTTTATCCCCGAATTCCCGTCGGTAGTCATCAATTTTTTTAGCTAAAGACGGATTCTGGGGGTCTAAACTGTAAAGTGTGGCATAATACTGCCAAGCATGAAGTTTATTTTTTTCCTTAGCGGAAAGCTGGGCAAACAATTCTGCTGCCGCATAATTCTTTTCATCATGGGACAAGGATTGTTGCAAAAACACAGGAGCCAATTTTTTAGCGCTTTTTACTTCAGAGGCGATACGACCCAGCATATAGGATACAAATGAAATCGTATACGGATTGGAAGTATATAAATACTGTAACTCCGCGGCTGCTTTTTCTTTTTTACCGCTAAAATACCACGACAATGCCGTACCAAGTTTTGCTGAAGAAACATATTCAAAATCCGCCGTTAGATAAAACAAATCTTCAAAGGCGTTGCGCGCTTTTTTATACTTCCCTGCACTGAATAAAATCCACCCCTTTGTTAATTGAGCAAAAGGATCATCCGGATTCAGCGTCACAGATTTTTCAATGTGTTGCAGAGCTTGTTTTATCAATCCGCGTTGTAAGGAAAGAATTGCCAGTTCCAAATTGGCCGCAGCGGCCTCCGGCACGTTGGTGGAATTTTCATACGTTTTTAATGCAAAATAACATTCATCCGATTCCCCTGCCACGCATTTTTGACTAACTGTTTGGATTTCACCGGGTAAAGAATAATCCAATACACTCTTATGTAAAACGGCTTCATTTAAATTGCCGGTAAAACGGGTAGCTGCTAATGCAGATTTATTTTCCGTCGCAGCAGGTGCGACCGACTCTTGGACACCTTCCACCGGTTCCCCCGGAGTTTGTGCCTGAAGAGACGAAAACAAAAAAATACCAAATACTCCCCAAATTACATAATATCGCATATACTCATTATAGCATAATCAACCAATCAAACCGTTGGGCCTATCCGCGCTCTAATCTCCCCCCTTGACAGAAAAGAAAAAGCAAGTATACTATACTATACTGTGTAAGGTAAATATTCTAAAAAGGCGAAAAAACACTATGAAAAGGACAAACTTATTCACATTTCTCAGTATCTTATTAGCCACCGCTCTGATGCCGCAAACGATTGTGGGGCAAACGAACCAAAGACCATCCGGTTTCTCTGTACAACGGGCACAACAAAGCTCTGTTTCCGCTCCCAAAGCACGGACGGCCCAACAACAAAAAAAGAAACCAGAACAAAAAGTCAAGAGTGTACAACTCGCGGCAGAAAAAGCGCGTGTAAGCGAACGCCTCGAACAAGTGAAATTACAAAAACTGGGTTTACGCCATAAACTTTGGTGGGACACAGACGTATCAACTGACGGTTACACTGAAAATGAAAAACTAATTGCCATTTATACAACAAAGGTGTCATCAAAGCAAGAACAGTTATGTGAGGCACTTGAAAAATATCTAAGTTTACTAAATCTTAAAAACAAAGAGGTCGCTCACATGCGTGAACTCGTCCAGGCATATAAAAAGAAATACCTGGATGAACTAAATGATGTTTTGTCCAAGGAGAAAAAATTCCACAAAGCTCGCAACGAATCTATTCCTAAGAAAATGCTAGCACAAGACCTGTATCTCAAATCGCTCAGACAAGCTGTCAAATCTATAAAAAAGGAAGAAGAAATGGAGAAACAGCTTGAGAAACTCCCTTAAACATTATCCCCAAGATTTGCCTGTGAGGCAAGATTAACCGGGAGTATTGTTTCAACA
>CACYBL010000101.1 GCA_902772695.1 uncultured Elusimicrobium sp. | reverse complement strand
CTGCGTCCGCAGAAGTGACTCCGGCTGTAACAGCTCCGGTAACTCCGGCAGTAGCTCCGGCTCCCGTAGCGGCAGCTCCGGCCCCGGCTGTGGTATCAACTCCCGCCCAAACAGTTGAACCTGCTGTAGCAGAACAGTCGCAGCATTGCGTAGATACTGTGCAAGAGGCTGTTCCGTCGGCCGATAAGGTTGAGAAACCATCTGAAGAAATGTTGACTACCAATCCAACCGCGCCTATCCAGAGACGTGAATCTTTAGCGGAACGTCCGGAGCGTGAAGGATATGCCGGCGAACATTGTCATGAGAAAAAATTACGTAATGTGACGGTTGTGGCCCCGGCCCCATTGGCAGAACGGGAAAACAGACGTTTATCTAAAGATCGTACGATACTCATCTTTGCGGATAATTCACAACTCATCAAGGCTTATCAAGAAGAGTGTAAAGAGTTGGGTGTTAAGTATCATGTATTTACTACGCTTAAAACCCGCAGTAAAAATACAACCATTGTTAACTGGGAATCGTATGAAGAAACAGAAGCTGCGTTGAAGGAATATGCGGCCGAAGATCCTAACGTCCAAGGTATTGTGTATTTGTTAGGAGCAAATGTTAAAAAGTTTGACAAAAAACTTAGTCCGCATAACGAATTGACAAAATATGTTATGCCGCTTTTTATCGCCTTGCGCGTATTTGAAAAAGGATTAGCCAATCGCACAGATGCTGATACCTTCTTTGCCGTAAATACGAAAATTGACGGGACTTTCGGTTATACAACCAAAGATGAATTCAATCCTATAACGGGAGCTTTGTGCGGCGGGACGACGTGTTATCGTAAAGATGTATACGAACGTACCGGTGCGATAGCCAAATTATTGGATTTTGAGCCGACTGTTACCCCCGATGAGATGGCGCAGAAAACTATGGATGAAGTACTGCACGGTGATATGCGTTTAATGATCGGCACACGCGGTGGGGAACGTTCCACTATCTTATCCGTTCCTGTGCGGCTAGACCGTAGCGTTAAACACGTTGATTTAACGGGAAAGACCATTATTTTCACGGGTTCCGGGCGTGGTATTGGAGCCATGCTTTCTCAAAAAATAGCAGCGCAATATCACAGCAAAATTATTGTGTTGGATATTATTGAAATCCAAGAAAAGACACCACTCTGGGCAAAAATGAATGAAGCCGAGTTGGCGGTGCTTAAGAAACAATTATGGGAGGATCTAAAAGCGGATCCATCCCAAAAAGCAACTCCTGTACTGTTAGAACGTGCTTTCGGGCGTGTAAAAGATTCTATTACGCTTTACAACAATTTGCAAAAATTACGCGAATTGGGCAGTGAAGTGGAATACTATCATTGTGATGTTCTCAACAGTTCTATGGTAAAAGAAGTTTGCACAAAAATTAAAGCCAAGAACGGACGTGTGGACGGCCTTATTCACTTCGCCGGATTAGAACGTTCTAAATTAATTTACGATAAGGATCCTGCTGAATACTATCGTATTTTTGATGTAAAGGCTACGAGTTTTGCTTCCTTCTTAGCCAATAATATTGTTCGGGATGGCGGATTCTTTGCCTTTGCTTCATCCATTGCCGGGAAATACGGTAATTTGGGGCAGAGCGACTACGCCAGTGCCAACGATTATTTAGCTAAGTCGGCTTTCTCGCTGACGAATCAAGGATACCGTGCCATTGCGATTGCCATGAGTGCTTACAAAAATGTAGGTATGGGTGTACGGGCTGGCGTGGAAACCTTCCTGCGTTCCAACGGAGTAGACTTTGTAGACCCCGAAGATGGTATGCAGATCTTCTTGGACGAAATTGTTTATGGTACAGTGCCGGAGATTGTGTTGACGGGTTCGCTGGGCCGTTTGGATTGGGACCATCAATTGCGTTTTGAGATGGATGAAATTATACCGAAAAGTTCTTCTTCCGGCCCTGCCGGGGGAGGGGCGAATGTATCGGGTAATTCCACCCCGGCTGTTCCGCAACCGGCCGTGCCAGCTTCCTCTACAGTGGTTGCCCCCGTTGCACAAGCGACTCATTTCTTGGGGACGGTGACTTCTTTAGTCAAGGGAGCGGAAATTCATTTGGAAAAAGAATTTAACTTAACGTCCGATCCCTACTTGGCGGATCATGCCATTGAAGGCACCCCGTATGTTCCCGGTGTCATGGGTCTGGAAACTTTTATGGAAACGGCTACCGCTTTGACCGGACAAGTTCCGCAAGGATTAAAAGACGTACATTTTTATTTGCCGATCAAACTGTTACGCAACCGCCCGCAGGCCGTGCGCGTGATTGGTAAAATGGAAGGAACGCAAGCCGTTATGGAAATAGAGTCCGACTTTATTAACAGTAAAGGTATTAAAATGGGGAATACCCGTCGTCACTTTACCGCTAAAACGTTGGATGGGTTTGTATCCACCTGGCCTAGTGTAAGAGCGGCCGCTTTGGCGGAAATTCACACTCCGATCAGTGTTACCAAGGAAGAAATTTACCAAAAGTATTTTCATGGTCCTTCCTTCCAAGTACTAGGCGGTATTCTGCGGGTAGATAAAAATACTTCGTTGGCTGTGTACAATACTACGCCGCGTCCTCAATGGTTGGATGGCCCCCGGACATTGTTAGCCAATCCTATGTTAATTGAGGCGGCTTTCCAATGTTGTGGTTTCCAAGACATGTCTATCGAGCGGAAGATGACTTTGCCCGACGGTATTGCGGAAGTAGCCGTACTTAAAGACCAAGTACCGCCCGCCACACTTTATCTATATGGAGTCAACCGCGGATTTACCGCTGATGGAAAAACATTGCATGATGCATATGTTTTTGACCAGAACGGTGAACTGTGGATAGAGTTCCATGGTTACCAAGCCATTGGACAGTAACAGGGAATGGCGCACCAGATAGAAGTAATTGATTTAACTCACCTGCCCCCGGCAGACGGTATATTGAGCCAACGGGAGCAAGCGTATTATAAAACGCTTCGCTTTCCTAAAAGGCAAACCGAATGGCTCGGGGGCCGGATTGCGTTAAAACAACTGGTGGCGAGGGTATTAGGAATAACTGATTTAATACAAATAGAAGTCTTACCGCAGGATAGTGGGAAACCACAATTATTAGTGGGGGGAAAAACTGCCCCCGTGGCGTATAGTATTACCCATAGCCATGGTTTAGCCGTAGCGGCAGCCGGTGCGGAAAGTACATTTTTAGGTATTGACTTGGAAAAGATAGAACCCCGTATAGAAGCATGGAAAAACGATTTTTTCCATCCAAATGAATTAACGGGAGAGGGTGATGCGTTCTTAACAGCTTTGTGGACACAGAAGGAAGCTCTTGTAAAGTTACTCGGTACAGGGCTTTCGTTACGTAGCAACGAAGTCTGTTGTATCCATGGGAAGCCCCGTTTTGCAGGTCGTGCTTTGGAAATTTATGAATCACTGGGAGCTCCGCAAATCACAGTTGTAACGGAGCATTGGCCCGGGGATTTTATGTTTTCGGTAGCGGAGGCGGAAAGGGCAATAGATTCACCTAATCCAAAGGAATAAGCAGTGGGAGTTTATTTTCATTTCTTTTTATTTGGTAGAATAAATGTATAGGCAAGGGAGGGAATATGATAGAACTTTTTGAAGACCCGCGGCTGGATAAACCATCTAATGAACCGGCTCCGGCTAGCCTTGTAAAATTTAGACAAATTTCCCAAGATGCCCTCAAAGGCGCGGGAGAAGCACGTATCAAAGCCCAAAAAGATAAGGGTAAAATGACCGCCCGTGAACGCATTTCTTATTTATTAGATAAAGATAGTTTTTTTGAGATTCAAAGTTTATTGGAAACATCCTGTACCGATTTCGGTATTAAAGAAAAACACATCAAAGGAGATGGAGTAGTAACCGGATTTGGCCGTATCAACGGACGTGAGGTAGCTCTGTTTGCCCAAGATTTTACACAACTGGGCGGCTCTTTAGGGTTAGCGCATGCACGTAAAATTGCAGATGTAATGGATAAGGCTATAGAAGCTAAAATACCGATAATCGGCCTTTTTGATTCGGGTGGTGCGCGTATTCAGGAAGGGGTGGATAGTTTAAACGGTTTTGGTGAGATTTTTTACCGTAACGTGAAAGCTTCCGGTGTAATTCCACAAATTTCGGTTATTTTGGGGCCCTGTGCCGGAGGGGCGGCGTATTCCCCGGCGTTAACAGATTTTATTTTTATGGTAGAAGGCATTAGCCACATGTTTATTACCGGCCCGGGAGCCGTTAAAGCCGCTACCGGAGAGGAAGTGGATTTTGATTCTCTTGGCGGTAGCCGTCCACATAGTGAGAAAAGCGGCGTATGCCAATTTGTGGCCAAATCAGAGCAGGATTGTTTTCGCCAGGTCCGCGAATTGCTTTCTTTTTTACCGCAAAATTGTGAAGAAAAACCTCCGTTGGAAACCACTAGCGACTTGGCCGATCGTAGCGTCCCGGTATTAGAACGCATTTGCGAGATGGATCCCAAAAAGGCGTTTCGTATCCATCACGTGATTTGGCGGCTCGCGGATGATTTCGGTTTTTTTGAAATCCACCAAAATTTTGCCAAAAATGTGGTAACGGGTTTCATCCGGTTGGGGGGGCAAGTAGTAGGAGTAGTGGCCAATAATCCGGCACATTTAGGAGGGGCGTTGGACTGTGACGCCAGTGATAAAGCTGCGCGGTTTATTCGTTTCCTGAATGCATTTAATATTCCGCTGTTAACCTTAGTGGATACGGGTGGATATTTGCCAGGTGTTCAGCAGGAACACGGCGGAATTATCCGTCACGGAGCCAAATTACTTTATGCATATTCGGAAGCCACTATCCCCAAAATTACGTTAGTCTTGCGTAAAGCTTATGGCGGGGCCTATATTGCAATGGGTTCTAAAATTTTACGCGGAGATTTCAATTTTGCTTTTCCCAGTGCGGAAATTGCCGTAATGGGCCCGCGCGGGGCGGTAGAGATTTTATATTCTCGCGCGCTTAAAGAGGAAAAAGATCCGGCGAAGCAAGAAGAACTTAAAATGAAAATGACGCAAGAATATTCCGATAAGTTTGCTTCCCCGTATCAGGCGGCAACAAATGGTTCTATTGATGAAATTATTGAGCCAGCTGAGGCCCGTGCGAAAATTATACGCGCTTTTGCCGTTTTGCGGACGAAGCGTGATCCGAAACGTAATCCGCGTAAGGGAAACATTCCTCTATAAAAGGTCTGAGTTGATAAATAAAATGCCCCGGGATTGTACCCGGGGCATTTTTACCTTTGAGACATAGCTAACATGGCTTTAATTTTAGTATTGAAAGCATCCTCTTTTATTAGTTCTTCCAATGTTATATGCATCCGGTATCGCCAGTAATGGTGTGGATCGGCCGGAATGTTTATACGTTCCATGGCGGGGTCTGGCGCACGTAAATTTTTGTCCATGCTTGTCCAATCTTGAAAGCTGATCAGAGCCAGCATGGATGGACTTTGCAAGTGCTTATTCAAAATTTCTTCACAAATTTCTGGGCCGGCTTCTTGTGGAGCGGGACCGCTTTTGTTTAGTACTTCGTGCCAAAATTGTTGTGTAATTACTTGGTTTTCTTCCCACCAACCCCGCAAAACGGACATATCGTGTGTGGAGGGAGTAGCTACCGATAAATAGGGATAACGGCGTGTGTCGGCAAATTGTTCTCCTACGTTTTTAGGCATGCGTTGGATTTCCAAACTTAGCATTTGCAGCTGTCGCATTACATCAGGCACACAGGCAGGAACCATCCCTAAATCCTCGGCACAACAGAGCATGCGGGTACTTTGCACAAGAGCAGGAAGTTTGCGCAGCGCGTTTTCAGCCCAAAAATCATTATGCCGCCGGAAAAAATAATCAGTATATAAACGAGAAAATGATTTCTTTTCCGATTCGGTTAACTGGCCCATTGCTTCACAGTTTAGCGCAGCAATTCGCGGATGAAATAAGTGCGGATGTGTCCGATCAGACACGAAAAGAACGTTGGTGATTAAGGTAAACAGTCCCTGACGTATTTGGTTTGTTTTTTTATCGGTGCGATTTTTCAAACGGGTGGCTATACTTTGTTGTGTATTATTACCTGCGCGCAAACGAAAGCGATCATTCCCAAGAGGTTCTAAAAAATTTGCTTTAATTTCTTCTGTCCACTTGCCAAAATATTTTTTTTTTTTTTTTTCGGTAATATAG
>CACYBL010000100.1 GCA_902772695.1 uncultured Elusimicrobium sp. | reverse complement strand
TAACCCGGCAGATAAAAAAGCATCCACGTATTGATCACTTGCCCCATCCGTTACGGGTGGTTCCGGGCCATCCATTTCTATAGCGACATCCGTAATACCCAATGCATGTAAAGCGGATAATACGTGCTCCACAGTGCAAACCTCCGCTGTTTCATTTTTCAAATTAGTTCCACGTAAGGTAGAACCCACATGATATACATCCGCTATAATGGGTGTGGCGTTCGGAAGATCCGTACGTAGGAAAGTAATTCCATTTTGAGCGGGTTTAAAAATCATTACAGCCGGAAGGCCTGTATGTAACCCAATGCCTTTAATTACGGCAGGTGAAGAAAGAGTTTTACGCATAAATTAATGCCCCGTGAATAATTTTTTAAGTTTCCCCCACAAAGATAAATTTTCTGTCTGTTGGAGTTGCTTTTTGAGTTGTTTAAAATCTTTATACATCTCAGGTAGTTTACGTAAGATAGCTAATTGTTTGAATGCTTCCTTTTGCGGCATAGCCGGGTAACCGAACATGGTTTGCCCCGCCGGTACGGAACTAATCACACCGGACTGCGCCCCTACTTGAACGCGGTCGCCAATTTTCATATGGCCGGCTAATCCTACTTGCCCGGCTAATACGACTCCGTTTCCAATGTCCGTGGTACCGGCAATACCTACTTGGGCACAGAAAATATCGCCCATTCCTGTTTTTACGTTATGACCGACCTGTACCAAATTGTCAATTTTTGTATTGTCGCCAATGACGGTGCTGGATATTTTGGCACGGTCTACGCACGTATTGGCTTGTATTTCCACATCATTGCCCAATACCACGTTACCCAATTGCGGGATTTTTTGATGGCGGCCCTCCCGGAATGTAAATCCAAATCCGTCGGCTCCTATTTTTGCCCCGGCCTGTAAAATGACATAATCTTTCAGCACACAATCTTCCCGGATAACTACTTGCGGATAGATGTAGCAATTTTGGCCAATACTTACGTCTTTGCCGATATAGCATTGAGGAAAGATAACAGTATTGTCCCCTATTGTTACTCCGTCTTCAATAACTGTGTAAGCTCCCACACTCACGTTGGCTCCTAATTTGGCATTCGGACTGATAACAGCGGTGGGATGAATGCCCGGCGTATGTTTAGTGCGTGTAGCATCTATATACTTCATGAGTCGGATAAACGCCCACTCGGGATCTTGGGCATAAAGAAGGGCTCCACCGAAAGGAATTGATTTCTCACTGGCTTGTTGTGGCAAGATAATGGCGCTTGCTTTTAGGTCTTTTAGTAAATCTGTTTTTTCCGAGGAGGTCAAATAACAAATACCGCCCGGTTGGGCTTCCTCTAATCCACAAAGGCGGGTAACAAGAACATCTGTGTTGCCGGCGGCTTGCGTGCCGGTAATTTGGGCAATTTCGTTGATAGATAGTTGCATAATGGTAACCTCAATTTATTTACCGTATTTACGGTATTTTTTTGATTTTTTGAGCCGGTTGACAAAATCTCTGGTTACATTGACCGGTTTGTCGCCGTAGAGAATTTCATCTTTGCGTACTACCACACCGATGTTTCTTTTTTGGGCGAAGGATTTAATTTCTTTGTAAATATCTTGCAAAATTTCAGCTACTTCAGCTTTTTCTAATTTTAGGATTTCTTCCCGTGTAGTATATTTATAATTATCAATAAAGAAATTACGTTCTTCTATGATTTTTTTGTTTTCTGCGATACGGGCCATGATATCTTCCAATTGAGCAGGTGTATTTAACGGGCTGGCCGAAAGCATTTCGCTTTGGGCAAAAGTGAGCCGATTTAATAGATTAGTCAATAGTAAAGTATCCGCCGATTCTTCTACCTGTGGAGACAGCGGATGCGGTTCTACTACGATTCGCTCATAGAAGGGTTTAAGACCTCTTCCTAACATGGCCAGATGCTCATTTTCGCGTGTGCGGATTTGTATTTCTTCTCTGGCGTTAGCCACCTCGTCCTCCTTGGACAGGATTTTTTTACGAATTTGTTCTTTTACGGCAATGGTGCGTGGGTGTTCATTAAAAGCTTCATCTATATCTATAAAAGCCACCGGCAAGCAGGTTCCCGGGGTAACGGCCTTTTCTTCTTGTTCGGTGGAAATATCTGCGCCTGAAGGTGTCGTTGCAGGTGTGGGCGGCACAACAGCTTGGGCTTTAGGAGAGCTTTCAGCCGGTTTGGGAGCGTTCTCGGCTGCATTACGGACTAGCAACGCGGCCACCACAGCCGCTTCTTGCTCCGAAAGCGTATCTGCCGGTGAGGGTTGTTGCGCCCAAGTACTGCTTACCAACAAGAACACTACCACACACACCAAAATTTTTTGCATACAACCTCTACATCATATTGGAAATATTGAAGTAGAAATGGGAACGATCTTGCCCGGAGCGGTGGTTGAGGCCGTACCCCCAATCAATGCGTATGGGCAATGAAGGAGTAGTCAGCCGTAGTCCGACTCCTACCCCGGCCTTAAATTCGTTCTCATTAGGACCGAGCGAAAATTCCAAATCGTCAAAATGATTCCACGAGTTTCCCAAATCAAAGAAGAAGGCGAATTGCGCCATATTACGTCTGCCTTCACGTGCTAATGGGAAACGCAATTCTGCGTTCATGACATAATACAAATCGGCTCCGTATTGCGGGCCTATTTCTCCGGCACGTTCATAACCGCGGATGGTATCCGCTCCACCCAGGAAGAATTTTTCATAGGGGGGTACTTCATGGGTACGCCCATACGTTTTAACGGAGCCGAACTTATTAGAAAGCACAAACACAATGGGGTAGTTTCCACCGACATTAAGAACGGTATGGTTGAAGATAGAACGGGCGGTTAAATACCACAGGTCTAAATCTCCGCCAATCGGGCCGCCGGCTAATGCTAATCCGATAGAATTGCGCCATCCGGTAGTTGGGTCCCACATATTATCGCGGGTATCTATGGCAAAATCTACGCTGAAGGTAGATAGGTTAGTATCCCCTTCGGCAATACACCGTGGGTCTGTTGTTCCGGGCGGGCATTTGTAAGCATCATCAATATCATAAATATCAATGTTTTCAAATGAATAACCCAATGATAGGAGGTAGATGTCGTCTTTAAAGCGCGGACCGACTTTTACACGACCTCCGATACGTTTTTCGGTATAGGCCTGGTTGTCGGTATAAAAGGAACGATAACGGCGTGTATTAAATAAATCTACTCCCAAAGAAGTGGGTTTGTCATAAATCCAGGGAGTAGACCAACTGACGGTATAATCTAAAATTTCCTTACCGAATAACGTACGTAATGACAACCGCTGTGCCCGTCCGAATAAATTCATATGGTTGATGGATAATTCTCCATATAAACCGTCCATGGAACTCATGGCCAACCCGGCAGTGAACATCCCGGGTCTTCCTTCGGTGATGTTAAAATCCAAATCTACTTTTTGTGGATCGGCGGTAGGTTGTAAATCTATCTGTACGTCGTTAATAAAGCCTAAATTCATGATCTTCGTTTGGCTTCGGCGGATTTTAGCGCTGTCGTACAGATCTCCCGGTTGAATGGCTAATTCACGTGTGAAAACAAATTTTTTGGTATCATGATAGCCGGAAACGTCAACATGGTCAATGTAAAAGATGCGCCCTTCGGATATATCAAATGTTAAATTAAGTTTGCCATCTTCTATGTGCTTGATAGGTTCTATACGTGCCTGTAAATATCCCTTGTTGGCATATTGCTCTTGAATAGCGGCTAGTGTATCATCAAAGTCCTTTTGGTTATAGAGGTGACCTTCCCGGAAAAACACTTGTTTTTGTAATTCTTCGGGTGTAAACACATTGTTTCCTTCAAAAGACACAGTGCCGAAATCTACTTTTTGGCCTTCTTGCGCGTTGTAGGATAAATTAACGAGCGTCTTCTCATCATTGAAAGAAATTTGTGGTTCGGTTAAATTAAAATCGCTGTATCCCTTATTGCGACCATAAAGCATCATCTTAACCCAATCGCGCTGTAAATTTTGCGGTTTGAAGACTTTGCCGGGCCGGTTGGATGCTTTTTTAACAATTTTATCGGCCGGAAGTTCGTCTGCCCCGGTAATTGTTACATCTCCTACCCGCACGCGATCCCCTTCGTTGATGATTAATTTGACATAAACAACGCCCAGCTTTTCATCGGTTGTTAGTTCATAGGAAACCGTCGCGTTAATATATCCTTTTTCGGCATACTTAGCACGGATGCGTTCCAAGTCGCTTTGGAGTTTTGCTTCGTTGAAAGGATCTTTGAGTTTGAGTGTCAT
The DNA here is from genome assembly GCA_902772695.1 of uncultured Elusimicrobium sp. Lineage (GTDB taxonomy): Bacteria > Elusimicrobiota > Elusimicrobia > Elusimicrobiales > Elusimicrobiaceae > Avelusimicrobium. The sequence goes on along the minus strand of CACYBL010000100.1, from coordinate 144 downwards.
GGCTTGGGTAATGGCACTTTTGCCCAAGTGTTTACGTCCTTCGTAAGACAGGTGATCAAAGATTGGTTTTTCTTGAATAAGATACGTGATGCGGTGGCAACGGGTTTCGCCTTCTTCTTTTGTTTTACGAAAAGTTGTTTCCGG
>CACYBL010000099.1 GCA_902772695.1 uncultured Elusimicrobium sp. | reverse complement strand
TCTGCAGAAGCCTATCAAATGGCTGCGAAGGCTCAAATAAGAGCTGTAGACGGTTGTTTTATGGCTGAAAATGGATTTTGGTAATGAAAGATCCTCATCTTGGATGTGCTGAAATTTCGTTATCCCGTATGGGTTTGGGAAGTTGGCCCTTTGGCGGCGGATACGATTGGGGGCCATGTGATGAGTCCGCTGCGCAACGTACAATAGAATTTGCCCTGGAACAAGGCATCAACTGGGTGGATACGGCTCCTGTGTATGGAGATGGACAAAGCGAGAAGCTCTTAGGACGCGTGTTATCCGGCCGGCGGCAGGAAGTGCTTTTGGCTGGAAAGTGTGGGCTCATTAAAGACGGCTCTTGGACCAATCACGATTTGCGTCCCGCATCTATTCGTCAGCAATTAGAAGGTTCTTTGCTCCGATTGAAAACCGATTATTTGGATTTGTACCAAATTCATTATCCGGATCCTCAAGTTCCTTTGGAAAACGCTGTGGAAGAATTGTTGCGTCTACACAAAGAGGGAAAGATTAGGGCTATCGGATTGTGTAATGTAAATGAACAACAAATTCGACTTGCTTGTGGGGTGACCCCCATTTTTTCTGTACAGAATGAGTATTCACTTCTCCATCCTATGGCAGGAGAAAAAGTATTGGAAGTATGTCAGGAACTGGGAGTGCGCTTTATCGGCTATGGGGTATTGAGCGGGGGAATTTTAAGCGGAAAATATAAAACTGCCCCTAATCTACGCCGAGCGGATGCACGTAATTATTTTTATAAGTGTTACCGTGGAAACGCGTTTTTGGAAGCACAACAAACGGTGACGCGATTAAAAACTTTGGCCAAACAAAAAAACAGTGTCCCTTCGGCAGTAGCATTGGCATGGGCGTTAGCAAAGCCGGCTGTATCGGGTATACTGGTTGGCGCCCGGAGCGAAGATCAATTGCGGCAGAATTTGATGGCTTTGCAGTTACATTTAACATCGGAAGAAATATCTTTTTTAGAAGGCAAGCTATGCGAGTAAGCGAATTAGAAAATTATATTAAAAATATTTTTCCTTGGGTGGGCCCTAATAAATTGCGCGAATTAGTACGGCTTGTTTATGAAATTGCCAAAAGGGAACACAAACTTCCGGAAGAAATTCTGCCTCCTTCCAAAAATTTAACTTTTGAAAGTGTTAAAACAGCTTTACTTAAACGGCGGTATCCGCTTAATTTTAAGGCAGCTCATAAAAATCAATTTTATTTACCTAAGTTGGAACTGAATGATGGGGCACGGGCCGATCTAACTCCACGACCCTTCTATCCCCGGACAGTTTATATAGAAGAAAGCGTGAAAGATACGGCGTTAGTGGCCCGCGTGCGAGCGGCATTTCCGCAAGCTGATTTCAAACAGACCGACGGTAAATGCCAAGTAGGCAGCTCGAATTTTTCCCGCCGGACGGAAACCTTATTTATCCACCGTGAAAAGTATGATTTTTTAAAACCGTGTCCTTGCAGTTGTGGTTCGGCAGGGTGTGGATATAATTTGGTCAATTTAGGTTTTGGTTGCCGATTTGAATGTGAGTATTGCTTTTTACAACAGTATCAAAATTTGCATGCAATTTTGTGGCCGGCTAATATGGATGAATTCTTGCAAAAATTGGATAATGGAAAATTTAATAAAGGACCGTTTGACCGCCCTCGCATTGGTAGCGGAGAATTTACGGATTCACTTGTATTTGATGATATTACGCAATATTCCCAACAGCTTGTGCCGTTTTTCCGCTCGCGTCCTCAATGGCAGTTTGAATTTAAGACCAAAAGTACCAATATACAGGGATTGCTGCAAGCTGGCGGATCTGAAAATATAGTCGTGGCGTGGTCTGTTAACTCATCCAAAATAATTCAGGAAACAGAACATTTTACTCCCGATTTAACGTCCCGTTTATTAGCGGCATGTGAAGTGGCGAAAGGAGGATATCGACTTGGTTTTCACTTTGATCCGGTTATTATTTACGACGGTTATGAACAGGATTATACTCGGACCGTGCAACAAATGGCGGACACACTGCCGGCCGACAAAATTGCCTGGATAAGCGTAGGTACATTGCGGTTTAGCCGGGAATTGAAGAAGCAGATTGAAATGCGTTTCCCCGATAACTTCATACTGGATGGTGAGTTTTTACTGGATTTTGACGGTAAGATGCGTTATGGCGATCAACAACGTATAAAAGCCTATCAATTCTTATTATCATTACTTCGCAAAACTTTCCCATCGGCCTACGTGTACTTATGTATGGAGGACCCAGCCGTTGTCCGGCAGTTTAGGCAATAGTTTTTAAAAAACCCCGTCCAAATAGACGGGGAAAAGTTTTTATTTTTCGGTACGCGGTTGCTTGGATAATTGCTGGTACAAAAAGGAAATCGCAATCATTACGCAAGCTACGGCAATGAGTAACAGAATGCGCGTACCGGCGGGTACTTGCCAAATATCGGAAAGAAACAGTTTGCTCAGTGCTATTCCTACCAACACAAGCCCCGTTACTAGATATGCTGAATGTTTTTTGGGCGATAATAGTTTCCAAAACATCAGTCCAGCTCCGTATACCGTCCACGCGATGGTATAAGCGGCTGCTTCGGAGACTTCACCGCAGAAATGGAACGGTAATCCATTCCCGCCTGAAAAATAATTTGCGATTTCTATATTAATCAATGCAAAAATCAGCGTTCCTCCTGCCACTTTGAAAACAGAGGCCCAAGAGGATGCCGGTTCCATTTTCCATAGGCGGGCTGCCGCATACATTACGGCCGCACAGAATAAATAAACATACAAGTACCAGTTAAACAGAGGAGCATTTTGAGCATGATAGTGTGCAATTAGCGGATTGCAGAGCAAACGTACTAGGACAATACCTAATAGAAACGCGCCCAGCGGTTGTGAAACAGGCACTTTATAGCGGTGCCACAGTCCTATCAATCCCAATCCCGCTGCTGTTAAAGCAAGTGTTAAATACTCGTTACGTAATTCAAGCCCCATCCATAGCGTGAGTAAAACTGCTACGTTCGCAATAAAGCAGGATGAACGTATCTGGTGTAACAGGTTGTCCTCCAAGGATTGCCAATCGATTGTCCACATAAACATAGCCCCATACAAAGCGGCTAATGCCAATGCCATAAGACTTACGTTGTGTATTCTGCTGGCAGCGATCAGTAATAGGATGCTGCCCAGAGAACTTCCGCCCCACGCGGCAATCCAGGCGGGTTTGCTTGTCAAAAAGAGTTGTTTGAATATACATGGTATGAGTAAGACAAGGAGGGTCCACAAAGCCAGTCCGCTGAAAATTTCCGCATAAGAAATTGACAGTACGTAGCGGCTAAATATGACTAGTAACGGTAGACTCATTGTTCCCACTAATTCAGCGAACAGGGAGCCGCTTTTCTGTCGAATAGCAATCGTTGCGTGAAACGCGCCGAGAATCAACATGCTGGATATACTTACCCAATAAGAGGCCGTTAAACCAGTCAAAAATACACCTAACATGCAGAAGATTAGATTTATGTGCATCAAAAAGATCTGTTTGCGTCCGGCGGTGGCTAACCAAGCAAATACGGCGGTGGATACTCCGGTAAATGATAAAATATAAGCCGGTTTATTAAGAGGAGCAACACAACACAAGTACAGCGTTGCCAATCCCATCGTGCAAATAAGTAATTCCTGATTCTGTTGTTTATAGGAGATAAAGGCGAAGAGTAAGCAGAATACGGCCGCAAACCCTGTCAACCAAGGCAAGGATGTTCCATGAGCAATCAGTTGAATCTGATTGGTGTATAAACACAGGAATCCTAATACTGTTAGGGCAAATGACCCAAACAGAAAAGCACGGTTCTTATAAAAAGCAGATAGCCCGGTGAAGAAAGTTGCCATGAGGAAGATAAAACCAAGCAACAGGCCAAATTGATGGTTTATCATGAGGAAAAGGAACGCTATGACTGTGAATATAATTGTTCCGAAAAAGAATCCCGATTGTTTTTGCTGCTGCGCTATGAATGCAAACAACATGGCAAAAAATCCTGCAAATACGGCAATGCAAATGCCTACATTTGTATCATAGCCTCTTACGTGCCCTCCCAGTATTAGCAACCCCAAGCTTGCCAAAGCAAAAGCGCATCCCAGTAAGGCCATGTTTTTACGTTGTACGGCCGTTGCAGTATATAACAAAGCGAATACCCCGGGGAAACAAGCCAATTGTATCAGGTCGCTTGAGCCTGCAATTGCCAAGAAGCCCAAAGTGGTAAAACCTAAACTAGTAAATAATTGCTCGGTCCAGCCACGTTTTACCGCCGTGCATATGGCTGAGATATTGATTAATCCCATATAAGCCAAAAAGGCCCAAATATGCGGGGTTTGCGTGCGGAACAAGGCGGGTGTCAAAAAGCCAATAATTTGGGCTAGGATGCCAATGTATTTAGCATTTTTCCAGGCGGCGGTAGCAAATGAAGCTAATGCTACTAAGCTGAGTAACGCGAAAGCGACTACGGGAGAGGTCATTTGGTAAAAGTGGTAGGCAGCAAACCAGATGGAATAGCAAATACACGATCCGCAAGCGCATAGCGTATCTGCAGTAACTTTCGTCCGTGGGTTTTTCATGTATAAACCCACTCCCCATAAAACAAGTCCGGTTATCGTACCTATTGCAATCCGTAGGGCCGGGGAAATTAAATTGTTTTCTAGGGCATATTTAATGGCAAAAATAATGCCTAACAGCAAAATAAATCCGCCAATCCAGGAAAATAATTCCACAAAAGAGATAGGTTTCTTGTCCTCTTTGACGGGTCGTTTTTCGGAAGACGTGTCGGAAAGGGACAAATCAGAGCGTGTGTCTTCTTTTTCAGCAACCAAGTTTGTTGCGGGCACGGCGGCCGGCTCCGGTTCGGGAGATGGTAAAGGTTCTGAGGCAGGAGACACAGATTCTGCCATTACAACTGCCGGTTTTTCTTCTGCCGTGTTGGTGGATGTTGCAAGTGTTTCTTCCGAAGTGTGTACGGGTACATGTGTAGGTGTTGTGGCAACATCGGTGGCATGTTGTTCATGAAGCGCAGCGGCCTCTTCTAAAGTTGAGACTCGGCAAGAAAGCAGGATGAGCCATATCGGTATCCCAACGATATAAAATAACCCAAGCAATACGATTAGAACCATTGTAGTATCTCCTCCAATATACACTACTAACGTACAATACCCCACCGAATTTGTCAGTGGGGTAAAGATTATTTAGTGAGTTTTTGTAGTGCCGCTTCAAAATCTTTCAATCTGTCGTTACTGAATCCTTCCCAATGTTGTACGGCGCGGTGTTTTTTATCAAATACGATGGTATGTGGGAGCCCTTGTACAGATAAAGCCTCGGCGAGTTCGCCACCGTTATAGACGGATTTAACCGTAAATTGGTGTTCTTTCAATGCCGCTTGTACGGGCTTAACGTCGTTGTCCATAAATACAGCTACAATTTCTACTTGGTCCCCAAATTTCTCAGCCGCCTGCATAACCGCCGGCATAGTACGTTTGCACCAAGGGCACCAGGATCCCATAAAAACCAACATAACAGGTTTTCCAACATAATCCGAAGAATTCCATGTTGATTTTTCCTCATTCACTAGTGGCAATTGTACATTTGGCAAGGTGGTTATTTCTGGCAAAGACATCAAACAAGCTGTAGTACTTAATGCGCACAGAATCGCTAGAACTAATTTTTTCATATAATCTCCTTTTTTCTGCAATCGTAAAATCTGCCCACTCGGGCTTTTATTATGATAGAATACAAAAGATGGTGAAAAGAATCAATCATTTTTGGCGGTTTTTAGGGGAGCGGGTAGATATTTTGATTATGCCGCGCCTGGGGGCTTCCTATAAATTTAAGATGCACGTATTGACGTTGATATTGCTGGGGGTATTGTGGATAGTTGTTACATTGGGGGGGATTTTCTTTTTTGCCCGCTGTTATGACTATCAAATTACAAAAGCGGACAACGAATTGATGCGGATGAAAATGCGTTTGATTGGGGATGAACTGGAACGGGGTCGTAAATACTTAGAGTTGACTCGTACCACAGATACGCAAATGCGCCAAATGTTGGGCATGCCCGGCGGAAAATTTATTAATTTGCCCAAAGGGTGGGAATCTTCCAAAGAAAAAGAGGACGAACGCGCACGTGCTTTGTTCCAAAAAGATTTGAAGGATTTATCAGCCGAAGAGTTTGAGACTTACATAGATGGACTTGAGGAAACTGCGCAAATGCGTTTGGCAAGTTTTCAGGAAATCGCCTGGTACTTTGCCAACCGACGAGAAGGCCTTAACTCTACTCCGTCCATTCGTCCGTCCAATGCTCCGATAAGTTCGGGCTTTGGTTATCGGTTGGATCCTGTCGGCCGGCGTACGACCCGGCGCCATAACGGAGTGGATTTCGCCGGCAAGCCGGATAGCCCTATTGTGGTCACTGCGGACGGTGTGGTACGTCATGCCGGATGGGTGCCCAGTTACGGACAAGCTATTTTGGTAGATCACGGATTTGGATATTCCACTTTATATGCGCATACAACAGCTATACAAGTGAAGGCCGGAGATGTGGTCAAACGCGGAGATAAGATCGCGACAATGGGTTCCAGTGGGCGTTCCACGGGTACGCATTTACACTATGAAGTATGGAAAGACGGACAAGCTGTTAATCCGCGAAACTATTTTAAGTAATTTTTGGGAGGAAGTGTTATGGGATTTTTGAAGAAGGATTCTGATTTTGCATCAGGTGAGCATTACTCAGTAGTAAGTGCGGAGTGTTATTTCCAAGGAACGTTGAGCGTGCAAGGTTCGTTGCGGGTTGAAGGTTTTTTGGAGGGATCCGTAGACAATGCCCGGCACGTAATTGTAGGCCCCGAAGGAAAAATTAAAGGAGATGTAACGGCCGAAATGGTTGTTTGCGGTGGAACTATCGAAGGGAATGTTTGTGCGGATATGTTAGAAATACTGGCTCCGGCTTCCATTAAAGGGGATATCCGCGCCCGGAAAATGATAGTAGAAGAAGGGGGGCGTATTGATGGCCGGTGTGTAATCGGAGCTACCGAACAACAAGCCCCGGAACAAGTTGAAAAATAGCGTAAGAGAGGAGAAATATGATTTCTTTTTTGATTAAATATAAAAGAAGTATTTTAATAATTACCCTTATTTTCTTTTTGGGTAGTATTGTTTACTTGGGATTGGATGCTTATCACCGTAGTAATATGAGCCGTGTGGCGGCTAAAGTCGGTTCGCAGGAAATCTTATCCCGCCCACTTTACCGTATGACGGAAAACCGGGCCCAATTATTACGTAACCAGGGCGTGGATGTGG
>CACYBL010000098.1 GCA_902772695.1 uncultured Elusimicrobium sp. | reverse complement strand
CTTACATTTGCGGCAGTAACGTCGTATAAAAAATAAGAAGGGTTATGTTTCGCTATATTATCCGCAGGATGTTATTACTTCCGTTAGTGGTGCTGGGAGTTACGTTCCTACTGTTCTTTTTAACCCAGCGCCTCAGCCCGGAGATGCGTGCTTCGTTGTATGTAAAAGATCCGCGTCAAATGGGAGCTTTGGAAGAAATTATTCGTGAATATGGGTTGCGAGATAATGTTTTCAAGCAATACGGACGTTGGTTGGGGCAGGTGGCCCGAGGAGATTTAGGTTACAGCCCCAGTGCTAATATGCCGGTTGCCAAAGCTATAAAAGAGTATTTACCCGCCACCGTGCAACTTGCATTTATGACTATGGTGTTAGTTGTGTTTTTTGGGGTTTGGTTTGGGGTTTTGTCTGCTATATATAAAAACAAGTGGCAGGATAATGTGGCCCGTGTGATTAGTGTAGGGGGATTTTCATTGCCCATTTTTGTGTTGGGTTTATTACTTTTAATGTTTTTTTATGGCAAACTCGGTTGGTTTTCTCCGGGGGGCTATTCTTTTCATACTGATATGGTTATCCATGGTTCATCCTTTAAGATGTATACAGGATTTTTATTGATAGACGCACTCCTAAACGGCAATTTGCAAGTATTCGGAGATGTGTTATCACATTTGGTTTTGCCGGCAGCTACCTTATGTATTGGTTCATTTGCTTTGATGGTGCGGGTGATGCGTTCCAGTATGTTAGAAGAACTCAATAAAGATTATGTTCGCACAGCGCGAGCTAAGGGACTTACTGAAATGCAAATTATTTATAAACACGCTGGGAAAAATGCCATTATTCCCGTTATAACATTGGCGGGCATCCAGTTTATCCGTCTGTTAGGCGGGACCGTGATTGTGGAAACCATTTTTGATTATCCGGGTATTGGACGTTTTGGAGTAATGGCGGCACAGCAATTGGATATTGCGGGAATTTTAGGGTTTTCGCTGATGGTGGCTGTATTATTTGTATTGGGTAATTTAGTAGCAGATATTTTATATACGGCGGTAGATCCCCGTATTCGGCTGGATTAGTTTATGTTAAAAAATCGTATTTTAAAACGCATTTATACGAATAAAACCTCATTGATAGGGTTGATTCTGGTGATTTTTTTCCTATTGGTGGCACTTTTTGCCCCGTGGTTGGCACCAGTGCATAATAAAAATAATGTTTATCAAATGCCACAAAAGAGTTACGCTATTGCCCCACAGCCTCCCTCTGCCCAAAATTGGTTTGGCACAACGGAACAACAATATGACCTGTATTATGGAGTGGTATGGGGAACGCGGTTAGCTTTTATTGTGGGAGTAAGTGTTACTTTTTTTGCCTTTTTAATTGGTCTGTTGGTGGGGGCCGTGGCGGCCTATTTTGGCGGTAAGGTGGATGAAGTACTTATGAGATTAACGGATATTGTGTTTGCGGTGCCTTCTCTAGTGTTGGCTATGGTGATTGCCGCTATGTTAGGTCCGGATATCAAAAATATGATGATTGCTCTAACAGTAGTTTCGTGGCCTTCTTATGCGCGGCTTATCCGGGGAGATATTTTATCTGTTAAACGGCGTGATTATGTAACGGCCGCGCGTACGTTGGGAGCGCGCGGTCCGCGTATTTTACTACGTCACATTTTACCTAATTCTATTTATCCGGCAGTGGTGGTGGCCAGTTTGGATATAGGTTACGTGGTGCTGACTGCGGCCTCGCTTTCCTTCCTGGGATTGGGGGCTCAACCTGGCACGGCCGATTGGGGACAATTGATTGCCATGGCGCGTAACTGGGTGCTGGGCACGGCACAAAATCCATTTGCTTATTGGTATACGGTTGTTGCCCCGGGGGGAGCGATCTTCCTATTTGTACTCGGGTGGAATTTGCTGGGAGATGCTTTTAGAGACATTTTAGACCCCAGACAGGTCTGATTTTTATACAATAAGGTATAGTCCTACTAATTACGAGGTGCTTATGATTCGTCGCAAAGATTTATATACTTCCTTGGCTGACAGTGCTTTCCGGTTTCCGGATAAGATCGCTTTGGTGGAAGCCGGTAGTGGTAAAAAAGTATCTTATCATGAATTGTTAATGCAAGTAGATCGTGCTGCCGATATGTTTTTTGAGCATGGTATCCGCAAGGGCGACCGTGTAGGAATTGTTCACCGTAATGCAATTGATACAGTAGTGGCGAATTATGGGCTTTATAAATTAGGTGCAGTAAGCATCCCGATAAACTTCATGGTTACCAAGCAAGAAGAAATTCAGTTTATCTTAAATAATGCTCAAGCCAAAGCGGTGGTTACACAAGCAGAATTTATCCGTCATTATGTAAAAGCAGTGCCGGATACTCCAAGCGTACAATATATTTTCACAACGGATGAAATTCCTTCTTCAGCGGCAGATTGTCCTAAAGTGCTTAAATTCTGGGACGAAATTGAAAAGTCTACCGTGCATGATGAAACATCTTCTCCACAAGCAGGGTTGGATGATTTGGCCTTTATCTTATACACTTCCGGTACGACGGGCCTTCCTAAAGGGGCGATGATTTCTCACGGGAACTTGGCATCCAACGTTATTTCTTGTGCACAAATTTTTAAAATAAACGACGATGATGTGTTTTTGTGCTTGTTGCCGATGTTTCACTCTTTTGCCTGGACAACTTGCGTAGTTATTCCGCTATATCTTAATTTGAAAGTAGTTATTGTAGCTAACGTGATGCCTGCCAGTAAATGGTTGGGGGCGATGGGTTCGGAAAATGTAACTCTTATGTTGGCCGTGCCGCAAATTTATGCGGTGTTGTCCAAAGAAGCTAAAGGACTCAAACAGCTTTACTTACGGTTTTGGCCGTTTAAAAACATACGGTTTTGCGTTTCCGGAGCCGCTCCGTTGACACAAGAAATTAAAGACCGTTTTGAACAAAAATTTTCTGTACCGATTTTGGAGGGGTATGGTTTAACTGAAACAAGCCCCGTCGTAAGTGTGAATACAGAAGAATTGCAAAAAATTAAATCGGTCGGCCCGGCACTGCCAGGTGTTAGTACATTGGTATTGGATGACAACGGTAACGAAGTTCCCCGTAATCAAGAGGGTGAATTGTGTGTTAAGGGGCCTAACGTGTTCCGCGGATACTGGGGAAACGAAGCTGCTTCCAAGGATGCGTTTACGCCGGATGGTTGGTTTAAGACAGGAGACATCGTAGAGGTGGATGACGATGGATTTATCTTTATTAAAGACCGTAAAAAAGACATGATTATTATCAAAGGTCTAAAAGTGTTTTCTGCTCAGGTAGAAGCCATTATTTGTGAATATCCGGCGATTGCTGAGTGTGCCATTATTGGTGTACCTGATGGCCGTGGCGGAGAATTTATTAAACTTTATGCGGTCAAAAAAGAAGGCGTAGAATTTAATGAAAAAGAATTTCGCTTATTCTTAAAGAGTCATTTGGATAACTATAAACGTCCTCGTGATTTTGAATTGGTGGAAAAGTTACCCAAGAACGCATTACAAAAAGTATTGAAACGTGAATTGCGCAAAGATGCAGTAGCTAAATTAGCTGCGCGTACGGCTTCTGCTACGGAGGACTCTCTTGAATAAATTAGCGCAAATTTTGCGCGAAGTGGTTCCTCAATCCTATTATGTGGGGGGTATTGTACGTAGTAGTTTGCTTAAACGCGAATCTACCGATATCGATTTAGCTCTACCACCCCAAGATGTAAAACCCGCTGCCCTGGCCTTGGCAAAAAAATTAAAGGCAGCTGCCTTTGAAATGGATGCTGAGTACGGCGTCTGGCGTGTAGTAACTCACCGTGATAAAATTCAAATTGATTTAACTGCTTTTCAAGGCAAAGATTTAAAAGCCGATTTGTTACGACGCGATTTTGCTTTTAATGCATTGGCTTATCCGGTTAGCGCATTGCCGCAGATTGAGATCTACCCTCAAAAAGGGGCTCAGGCAAAAATCTTACTCAAACGCCTCAGACAAAAAGAAATCATAGACTATACGGACGGGCTAAGTGATGTAAAAAAGAAAAGGATCCGCATTACAAATCCGCGGGTGTTCCAAGAAGATCCGTTGCGGATGTTGAGGGCATTTCGTTCGGCGGCGGAATTAAACTTTACCATTGAGCCGACCACGCTAAAACAAATCCAAAAAGATGCCGCATTAATTTCGCAGCCGGCCGGTGAGCGTATACATGAAGAATTGACACGCTTGTTTAATACGGCCCAAGCATATAAACATTTGTTGCAAATGGATCAATGTGGTTTGCTGACAGCTTTGTTCCCTTTGTTAGAGGATCAACGTACTTGTGCGGAAGTATATTACGGTCCGGGGGGAGTGCTTAAACATACGCTTCTGGTATTCGCTCGGATGGAATATCTTTTGGAAAATTTGGATAAGGCATTCCCCAAATATGCACGCAAATTAGCTGTTGCCCAAGAGCAAAAATCTCTTTATAAGATGGCCGCATTGTTGCATGATGTGGCAAAACCGGCTACGGCCAAAATGAAAGACGGCAGATTGCGCTTTTTTTACCATGAACAAAAAGGGGCTAAAATGGCCAAACAAATCTTGGAACAGTTACATTACAGCCGTCCGGAGATACGGCTTATTTGTGCTATGATTGGCGAACATCTCCGTCCGAGTAATTTGGCCAGTAATGATGTAATTACCGATCGTGGGGCTTATCATTTTTTCCGTGATTTAGGCCCCGCGGCAATCCCTCTGTTGTTGTTGTGCTGGGCAGATTACACAAGTTATATTAATGACGCCCAATTAAAACGAATTCTCCCGAAAAGTTCTGCCCCTTTAATGAGTTTGGAACAATCTAAGAAAACGGCTAATGTAGGTAAAACGCTGCGTCATATGCAGGTATTATCGTTATTGTTTAAAAAATATTTTGAACAACCCAAAAAGATTTTACCGTCACGTTTAATTACCGGACGGGACGTAATGGATACCCTTTCTCTGCCGCCCAGCCCCAAAATTGGAGAAATTTTGGAAGCAGTAGCAATTGCCCAGGTGGAAGGGAAGGTACACGATCGAGCCGGTGCGTTATCCTTTATCAAAACATGGGTATCCGGTGCCCAAAATTCAGTATGTAAAAAATAGTTGTACCCGGGCAAAAACTTTGCTAAAATAAGAAAGCGCTAGTGCGCTTACGTTCATGCGGGCGTGGTTCAATGGTAGAATGGAAGCTTCCCAAGCTTTAGACGAGGGTTCGATTCCCTTCGCCCGCTTTTTTAATCAGGATGACTATGGAAAACGAAAACCTGGATTTAGACGTAAAACCTACCGGCAATAAGGACCTGTGGCTTTTCCTCATTATCGTAGATGTTATATTGCTGTGTGTGTTTGGTTTTTATCTGTACAAGCACTTTTCGGTCAGCTTGTTTCAGCCGTCTGCTATTGAAATGACGGAGGAACAAACGGAAGAAGTTTTGCCCGTTTTGGTAGAAGAGCCGGTGGCACAGCCCAAACCGCAACCTTCTGCTCCCGAATCTCCGGTTCCTGCACCAGAAAAACCGGTTGCTGTTGCGGTGGAAAGCCCGGTGGATCAGTCTGTAGAGCCGGGAGAGGAAAAACCGGTAGTAGCCGTAGAGAAAAAATTGAGTGTTTTGGTAGAAGCAAATTCCAAAAGCAAATACCGCCGGGTGACTTTCCGTTGGTATGGAGAGGGGAAGAAAGTGCAGATTGTCAGTGGATTTACTATGTCCAAACCGCAATCTTTGAAAAAGAAGAACGGTTATTGGGAAACGACGCTTTCCATTTTGCCGGGGACGTATAAATTTTTATACATTATTGATGGAGTGAATACGCGAGATCCTTATTCCCCCGAACAAGATGGTCGTTCGGTGGTTGTGATAGAATAGTTATTTTAGCAGGATATATAAAAACAGCCCGGAAAAATCCGGGCTGTTTTTTATTGGATAGTTTGCGTATATATACAAACCGGAGTGCTTTCTATATGAAGCACTCCGGTGAGGTTACGACTAGTTACCCCAGGTTTCGGCTCCCGGGATATCAGGAAAATACTAACAGGTTACATTCCGTTTAATAATACTGCGGACAATTCCTTCTATGTGGAAAGATGTTTTGTCGGCCACAATAGGAGTGTAATGTGGATTTTCGGATTGTAAAATTACATTTTCTCCATCACGCGTAAAACGTTTTACCATGACTTCTCCGTTATTGACACACACTACAACATCTTTATT
>CACYBL010000097.1 GCA_902772695.1 uncultured Elusimicrobium sp. | reverse complement strand
CCCAAGGCATAATACATGGTAAAACGCGTCAGACGTTACTCGGTGTAACGGGGTCCGGTAAAACGTTTACCATGGCCAACGTCATTAAACAGCTTAATAAACCAACGCTGATTTTATCCCCCAATAAGGTCTTAGCAGCCCAGCTCTATGCCGAGTTTAAGCAATTTTTTCCGGACAATGCCGTTGAATATTTTATTTCTTATTATGATTATTATCAGCCCGAAGCGTATATTCCGCAAACGGATACATACATAGAAAAAGATTCCGCTATCAACGAACATATTGATAAATTGCGTTTGAAAGCCACCACCTCCTTAATTTCCAGGAAAGATGTTATTGTAGTGGCGTCGGTATCATGTATTTATAATATTGGTTCTCCGGATGGTTTTCGCGAGATGCGTATTTATGTTAAGCAAGGGATGGAGATGACGCGGGCAGAGCTGTCCGGGCATCTTATCAAAATCCAATATCATCGTGACGAAATGGAATTTGTATCCGGTCAGTATCGCACGCGTGGTCCGAATATTGATGTGATGACGCCTTACAGTCCAAATGCGCTTCGTATTGAAATCGCCGGGCGTACCATTGCGCATATTTACGAAATACATCCTATCACAGGTAATGTACAGGCGGAACTAAAGGAAGCGTGGATCTACCCGGCTAAACATTTTGTGGCTACGGATGAAGATACGCAACGGGCCTTGGAGCAAATCCGCGCAGATTTGCAAATTCGTTACGATGAGTTAACTAAAATGGGCAAAGAAATGGAAGCGTACCGGCTTAAACAACGTACAGAGTACGATTTAGAAATGCTTGAACAGGTTGGATTTTGCTCAGGTATAGAAAATTATTCGCGGTATATGGATGGCAGAAGCGCCGGTGAACGGCCTTCTACGTTGATTGACTATTTCAAACGATATGATGATTTCTTGCTTATGGTAGATGAATCGCATGTCGCTTTGCCGCAGGTGCGCGGAATGTTTAATGGAGATCGAGCTCGCAAGCAGATGTTGATTGATTTCGGTTTCCGGCTACCTTCCGCGTTGGATAATCGTCCGTTAAAATTTGAGGAGTTTGAAAAACTAATGCCGTCCACCATATTTGTATCGGCTACTCCCGGGCCCTATGAACTGTCTGTTTGCGGTAACAATATCGTGGAGCAGGTCATCCGCCCTACCGGGTTAGTAGATCCCAAAGTGGAAGTTCATCCTACGGCGGGACAGATTGATCATTTGGTAAGTAAAATTAAAGAACATACCGCTAAAAACGAACGAACATTGGTCTTGGCCCTTACTAAAAAAACGGCGGAAGATTTAAGTGCTTATTTTACCGAACACGCTATTAAAACACGTTATTTGCACTCGGATATTGAAGCCTTGGACCGGGTGGAGATTTTAAAAGAATTTCGGCAAGGGAAATTTGATGTATTGGTCGGTATTAATTTATTGCGCGAGGGGATTGATATCCCTCAAGTTGGGCTGGTGGCGATTTTGGGGGCAGACAACGAGGGTTTTTTGCGCAATACCACTACGCTTATCCAGATCTCGGGTCGTGCTGCCCGTAATGCCGGCGGTGAGGTAATTTTATATGCTGACCGGAAAACAGATTCTATAAAGTATGCATTAACGGAAATGAATCGCCGGCGAAAATTACAAGAAGCATATAACAAAGAACATCATATTACTCCTAAAAGCATTCAAAAAACGGAAGTGGAATTAAAAGAATTTGAACAACAGGCCAGAAACAGTGCTTTTGGTATTTTATCAGATTCTTTGCCCGTGCCGACCGCTAAGAATATCAAAGCGGTGGAAAAGGATATTGAAGAACAAATGCGTCAAGCAGCGGATGCGCTTAACTTTGAACTGGCCGCTGAATTGCGGGATAGATTGTTTGAATTAAGACAAATGAAATTAAAATAAATTATGAACAAAGAACTTTCTTTACAGCAAGTTACAAAAGTAATTGGTCTGGCGAGTGCAAAAAGCACGCAGACTTTAGCCAAAGAAATGGCCTTAAATGCGGAGCCGGAAGGAACGCTGGTGTTGGCCGAACAACAAACGGCCGGACGGGGCCGGTATGAGCGCCATTTCAGCTCGGCACGGGGTGGGATCTATTTTACCTTAATTTTGCGCCCTTACAAACCTGCTTCCTGCAATGCTTCGTTAAGCGTGCGGACGGGGCAGGCTGTTGCGCACACGCTTTCTTCTCTTTTTGGAATACGAACAAAAATCAAATTACCCAATGATGTTTTAGCGTGGGATCCCAAAGCCCGCCGATGGAAAAAAATTTGTGGCATATTGATTGAAACTGCCGCCGGAGAAACAACTAATTATTGGGTACTGGTCGGAGTGGGAATAAATATAAATAACCGTTTGCCTGCTGCGTTGAAAGAAACGGCTGTTAATTTAAAGCAACTAATAGGTATGGAAGCGGACAGGGAACTTTTTCTGGAAAAATTATTAGAGAATTTTTGGAAAGAGTATGCTTGTTGGCAAGTCTCATGCCGATAAATTTAAATAAAAAAGCCCACGCACAAAGTACGTGGGCTTTCTACAAAATTAAGATTTAATCACCAATGGCTTGTTTGATTTGAATTACAAAATCTTTTAGTACAAACGGTTTGGCGCAAAACCCTTTTACCTGCGGATAATTGCTGAATAACTTTTCCGATTCTAATAAAGCGGAGGAAACAATTACCGGTGTCGAAGATAAGATTTCATCTTCGCTCATAATCCGCACAATACCGACCCCATCCAATCCGGGTAGCATTACATCCAAAATAACCAAATGCGGATTTACCTGTTTCATCGTGGCAATAGCATCCCGCCCGGTAGAGCAAGTATATACTTCATATCCTTGCCGGGTTAGTACAATGCGTAGCAATTCTAAAATAGATGGCTCATCTTCTACGATTAAGATTCGTTTTTTCATAACCGGTTTCTCACAACCCCCCATATTTATTATACTTTTTTATATGACAAAAAAAAGTTTTAATGCATCTGTCTTGCCCCGCATGCGTGCATTTTCCGTCGGGCTGATCTCCCGGAAGGATTCTGTTTTGGTGGGACTGAGCGGGGGGGCGGATTCTGTATGTTTGCTACATTTCCTGCGTTATTTAGCCCAAGAAAAACATTTTCGCTTGGCAGCACTCCATGTTAATCACGGCTTACGGGGGCGCGCGGCAACGGCAGATCAGCGGTTTTGTAAAGAACTTTGCAAAACATGGGGAATAGAATTCTTGGTTCAAAAAGCTGCTGTTAAGAAAACGGCTCGGCAATATAAACTCAGCCCGGAACATGCGGCCCGTAAAGCACGCTATGATGTGTTCTTAAAGGTTGCCCGTCAATGGGGGGCTACTAAATTGGCTTTGGGGCACCACCTGGACGATCAGGCTGAAACCGTGCTGCTGAATTTGTTGCGCGGTACAAAAGCCAAAGGATTGGCCGGAATTCCCCTGCGCCGTGCGTTGGATGAAAAAATTGAAATCGTTCGTCCTCTTTTGTGTATTTCTCGTGCAGAAACGGAAGCATATTTAAGTAATAACGGATTAACACACATTACGGATCAAAGTAATTTTGATGATAAATTTACCCGTAATTGGGTGCGTTCGGTTCTGCTACCTCTTTTAGAAACCAAACAGCCACAAATAAAAAAACATCTTTCCCAAATGGCGCAAGAAATTGCCTGTTTGACGGACAAGACTCGAAAATAAAATAATAGTATCTTCCTTCTCGTCTAATTTTGTACCATATACGTATGGGCAGTATTGTGTTGGCAAAAGCCCGACTGGCTGGGCTACAGATAACAGGACTCACTTTCCGTTCTCAAGAGGTGCGTCCCGGGTATGTTTTTTTTGCATTAAAAGGGGCCAATACAGATGGCAACGCCTTTGTCCCGCAAGCGCTTGCCAATGGGGCTGCCATGATCGTTTCTTCTCAATCACAGGAAAATTTGCCTGTGCCTTTTTACCAATCGTCCGACATTGATAAAGATATGGCAGATGCCGCTTATGAGTTTTACAATTCCCCATCAGACAGCTTGCGCATGATAGGTGTTACCGGCACCAAAGGGAAAACCTCCATAGCTTATCTATTAGAGAAAATTTTGACGATTGCCGGGGAAAAAGTAGGCGCATTGGGAACTGTCAATTACCGGATAGATGGACGAAAAATTTGTGATGCTCCCAATACTACCCCGGCGGCTTTGCCGTTGTTTAATTTGTTGGCACAAATGAAAAAAGAAAAATGCCAAACTGTTGTGATGGAAGTTTCTTCTCATGCTTTGGAATTACAACGGGTGCGACATATTTGGTACGACACGGCCATCTTTACAAATTTACAACGAGATCATTTGGATTTCCATCTTAATTTTGAGAATTATTTTAACGCCAAGTATAAACTTTTTGAAAATTTGGCTGATTCGCGTAATCCTAAACCAAATCGTACGGCGGTCATTAACATAGATGATCCGTACGGGCAAAAATTAGCAGCGTTACTTAAAGGTCGCGTGCGTATCTTAACATTTGGGCAGGAAAACACAGCAGATTTTTGCGCCACTAACGTGCGGGAGTCTCTAACACATACTGATTTTGAAGTAAATGGGATTCGGGCAAGTATCCGTCTGCTTGGCAGGCATAATGTATACAATGCATTGGCTGCGTGGGCGGCTGCAGCGGCCCAGGGTATTGATACGGATACAATTGTAAAAGGATTGTCCACATTACCCGGTGTTCCGGGGCGCATGGAACGCATCCCCGGCAGACAACCTTTTTTTGCTTTTGTAGATTTTGCTTATACGAATGAATCGTTATCACGCGCTTTTGCGACAGTGGCCCCTTTTAAGAAAGGGAAGGTTTTTGTAGTATTTGGTTGCGGCGGTCAGCGCGACCGAACCAAACGTCCTCTGATGGGGCACACGGCTTGCGCGCAAGCAGATCATGTTTTTCTTACCAATGATAATCCGCGCTGCGAAGACCCTAAGCAAATTTTTGATGATATCTTAGCCGGGATGAAAGGCTTTTCTAATTACGAAATTATTCCGGATCGGGCACATGCTATTCGTCAAGCGCTCTGCTCGGCTCAAAAAGACGATATTGTAATTGTGGCGGGGAAAGGGCATGAAAACTATCAATTGATAGGAACCGAAAAACATCATTTTTCCGATCAGGAAGTAATTCTAGATTTTTTGCGGGAGCACCATTATGTTTAAGCCACAGATGTGGAAAGGAAAAAAAGCCGGAGTATTAGGTTTGGGCAAAAGCGGTCAAGCCGTAGCGTTGTTGTTGCATGCCTGCGGGATTGAGGTATTGATTAGTGAAGAAACAATCGTTCGCCCCACAGTGGGAAAATCGCTACCGCCTGATATAAAAATAGAAACCGGCGGACATACCGCTGCATTATTTGAGTGTGATTTTTGGGTGAAAAGTCCGGGAATATCTCCCCGTACTCCCATTTTGATAGAAGGACACAAACGCAAAATTCCGGTGTATAGTGAGTTGGAAACGGCGGTGGCCTTTCTTCCAAAAGGAGTACGTTTGTTTGCTGTTTCCGGCACAAACGGAAAAACGACCACCACCTCTTTGTTGGGAGAAATCTTAAAAACGCAAAATGCGGGTACGGATCATCATGTGTGGGTGTGTGGAAACATTGGCAATCCTGTTTCGCTTTGTGTAGGCAAGGTGGCTCCGGGGGATGATGTTGTCATAGAAGTCTCCAGTTATCAACTGGAAGACAGCACCTATTTCCGTCCGCAATTTGCGTGTTTACTTAATATCACGCCGGATCATTTGGAACATCATGGCGGTATGCGTAATTACATCAAAGCCAAAGGAAAAATTTTCAAAAACCAACGCGCCAATGATGTTTTTGTTGTTAACGGGGCAGATGTTTCTTGTGTGGAATTGGCTGAAAAAGCCAAAAGCCGGGTAATAGCATTTTCTACCTATCCTAAACATTTACTAAAAACAGCTGTATTTTTTGACGGAGATGAACTTGTTTTTAGCGACGGGCATCAAATCCGTCCTCCGCAATTGAAGGGAATGCACAATGTGGAAAATGCAATGGCAGCCGCATTGATGGCTTTGCAAGCCGGCGTTTCGGCCGATACAGTGCAAAAAGCTTTTAATAATTTCCAACCGATAGAGCATCGTATTGAACAGTTTGCTTACCACCGTGGGGTTGTTTATGTAAATGATTCCAAAGCAACTAATTTGGATTCTACAATTACGGCACTGAAAAGTTTTGAAAAATGTCATAATATATGGCTGATTTTAGGGGGCAGGGACAAGGGCGCTTCCTATGAGGTGCTCCGTCCGTATTTGCAAGACTATTGCAAACACGTATTAACCATTGGTGAAGCCATGGACAAAATTGAGCGGGAGCTCCCGGGGTATCCGTTTATGCGTTGCTATACGTTGGATAAAGCCGTTCAGGTTGCGATGAATGGAGCCGTGCAGGGAGATGTGGTATTGCTTTCTCCGGCGTGCGCTTCTTTTGACCAATTTAAAAGTTTTGAGGACCGGGGTCGTGTGTTCAAACGATTGGTAGATGCCCGGGTATTCAAGGAACGTACGGAAAAAAAATAAGAAGAGTTGTTTGAAAAAATTTGTAGTTTCTTTGCAAGTGCTTGACTTCGTTTTTTTTTTTGCTACCATCTTGATATCTGACCCAACGGAGGGGTATGTATGGCAGGAAAAAAGAGCTGTACGCAAGGATTTACGCTTATAGAATTGTTGGTAGTAGTACTTATTATCGGGATATTGGCTTCTGTAGCTGTGCCACAATATAAGTATGTTGTACATAAAGCCCGTATAAGTTCCTATTTGCCGTTGCTTAGAAGTTTAGTTGAAGCGGGCGAGCGATATTATCTTGCAAATGGTTCCTACGGCGGTTGGCAGGAACTGGAATCGTTAGATGTTGAGCTCCCTGCTACGTGTACCCCTCCTACAAGCGAAACCCGCGCAATGTATTGTGGCGACAAGGCAACTTTCGCTTATTTTACATATAACAACCGTGATACATATGGCGTTACTTTGTGGTATTGTTATAAGAATCAGGAGGGGCCATGCACCTGGTACAATATGGATGTGGGATTGGAATACGGATATCAAAATGTAGCGGATAATTCCTGGTGGACGGAAGAGAATTGGAACGGTCAATTGGGCTGTTTTTGTAAAGATAGGAATGATTCTGTATGCAAAAAAATCTGTAAAAACCTCCGTGGTGTTGCCCGCACTAATAGTTCCTATTGACCGAATTTGTCTTTTAGCACAACCCCGGGCTTGAGCCCGGGGTTGTTTGATGTAGGGAAAGTGTATAAGCCGTTAGCACAGACGGATTAAATTCGGCACAAATTCTATTTTGGTGGATTTAAAATATTACAAACCCAATCGTTTCCTATCAGTAAAACTCGTACATTGCTGCGCCTTTCAATTCCTGCCGCGTATAAAGCAGTTTATGCGCTACTGACCATTAAAAAACCCACCAAAAAGGTGGGTTTTTAAATGGTGCCCAGTACAGGGATTG
>CACYBL010000096.1 GCA_902772695.1 uncultured Elusimicrobium sp. | reverse complement strand
GGCCATGCGCGTACCCGCGGTATGCTATAACGTAGATGGTATTAGCGAAATCGTTACCGACAATAAAACCGGATTTTTAGTGCCGGCAAACGATATTAATTTGTTTGCTGAAAAAATCAAAGTATTGTTGCGCCATGCTTCGCTGCGGGAGCGTTTTGAAGCTGCTATTGATCACCGAGATTTTTCTGAATTTACGGTTTCTACTATGGTTAAAAAACAAGAGCGTTTGTACCGTAGCTTAGTCCCGCCGACTAAAAAAAACGGTGGGAAAAGAAGATTTTTCCGTCGTCGCCGTGGGTTTAGAAGAAAAGAAGGGGGAAATAACCATGGATTACGCCATTAACGAATTAGAGCAAGAAGTGCTCAATACCAGCCGTGAGTTGGTGCAAAAGAAAATTAAACCGCTACGCGCGGAAATGGATGCCAAGGAGCAGTTCTCCACGCAAATGTTAGAGGAATACCGCAAGTCCGGGATGTTTGGTTTATGGTTGGCGGAAGAATATGGTGGCTTAGGCGGGGGAATTACGTGCTTGGCCATGGCATTTGAAGAACTTTCCCGTGGGTGTGCCGGGTTAGCCCTCACTCCGGGAACGAGTGCTTTAGGAGCTATTCCTATGTATTTAGCTGCCACTAAGGAACAGCGTGCACGCTGGTGTCCGGATTTAGCCAGCGGTAAAAAATTATGGGCTTTTGCTCTGACTGAGCCGGAAGCCGGATCTGATGCGACCGCGTTGAAAACAACCGCTATTAAGGATGGCGATTATTATGTGGTTAATGGCACCAAACATTTTATTTCTACAGGAAAGGAAGCCGATTTTTACACCGTTGCAGTAAATACTAACCCTAGCCGTGGCGCGCGTGGGATTTCACTGCTTGTGATTGAAAAAGGGACGCCTGGTTTCTCCTTTGGTAAAAAGGAAGAAAAAATGGGCATTCGTTCCAACCCGACTTATGAATTAATATTTGAAAATGTGCGCGTGCCGAAAGAGAATTTACTAGGTAGCGAAGGCCGCGGGTTGCTGTACGTGCAAGAAACGTTGGATTATTCCCGTCCGGGTGTGGCTGCACAAGCCGTTGGAATTGCCCAGGGCGCTTTGGATGTAACGATTCCGTATTTGCGTACCCGTAAACAGTTTGGCCAACCGATTATTACTTTTCAGGCTCTTGGACATAAGGTCGCTGAGTTGGCCGCCAAAACGGAAGCAGGCCGAGCACTGGTGTACAATCTCACCCATCGCATGGATGAGGAATTCTTACCTGCTGTAAAAGAAGCGGTAGCAAATGGAACCGTTATTCACGAAGAGCTTAAAAAACGAAAAGGCATGCGTTGGACCAAATATAGTGCTGAAGCCAAATTGTTCTGTTCCAATGTGGCCATGGAAGTAGCTGATGAATGTGTAACCTTGTGCGGTGGTGTGGCATATATGCGCGATTTTCCGTTAGAAAAATATATGCGTGATGCAAAAATTACGCAAATTTACGAAGGTACTGTGCATATCCAAAAAAATGAAATTATTACCGCACTGATTAAAGAATATGCCTCTAAGGAAGGCGAGGAGTAAATATGCATATTGTGGCTTGTGTGAAACAGACCCCCAAATCAGATCAAGTAAAAGTAGATCCGGTTACTGGTTGTCTTCTTCGGTCGGGTGCGGCCAGTGCTATGAATCCCTTTGACGAATATGCATTAGAAGAGGCTGTGATACTCAAAGAACAGTTGGGGGGAAAAGTTTCGGTAATTACTATGGGGCCTCCGCAGGCTGAAGCGGTGCTGCGTGATAGTGTGGCCCGAGGGGCAGATGAGGCCTTCCAATTGGGAGACATGGCTTTTGCCGGTTCGGATACGTGGTCTACAAGTTATGCCCTTGCCAAAGGAATAGAAAAAATAGATGCTGAGCAAAAGGTAGATATAGTGATTTGCGGTAAACAAACCAATGATAGTGATACCGGACATATTGGCCCTCAAATTTCTGCTTGGTTGAAGTGGCCAAATGCAGCTTTTGTAAAAAGAATAATTTGTGCTACGGAAAATTTTGTTCGTGTAGAACGTTTGACGGAAGACGGTAGTGAAATCTTAGAGATGCCATATCCTTGTGTAATTAGTGTGGTGAAAGATATTAATCAACCTCGTGTACGTAGCGTTAAAGGGCGGTTAGCCGCTAAGCGGGTTCAAATTACTAAATGGACTGCGGACGATATTGGAGCTGATAAATCAAAATTGGGGGTTAAAAATTGTCCGACAAATGTTGTTAAATCCTTCGTGCCTAAACGGGAAGTGTGTTCCGTCACTGTGTCGGGAGTGACCGCTCAAGAACGCGGAGCCAAATTGGTGGCATTGCTAAAGGAAAATAATTGTTTGTGAGGGATATAAATGAACAATTTTAAAAATGTATGGATTTTTGCACAAGTTCAGCGCGGCAGGTTAAGTCCCACAGCGTTGGAATTATTGACGGCCGGGCGGAAGTTGGCGGATTCATTGAAAGAGAAGCTGTGTGCTGTTTTGGTGGGATATCATGTGGAGCCGTTTGTAAAAGATTTAGTAGAACACGGAGCTGATGTTATTTATGTATGTGATGCTCCCTTGTTAGAAAATTATGTAGATGATGTATATGCCCGGGTATTGGCAGATTTGGTGGCGCAATATAAACCTAACAAATTTTTATTGCCAGCTACAAACCTAGGTCGTTCACTTTCGGCCAAGACGGCTGTATTTGTGGGTACGGGGTTGACGGCGGATGCAACCGAAGTAACTATCCATGAACCGGACGGACAGTTATATGCCACTCGTCCTACCTTCGGTGGCAATCTGATGGCTACGATTACTTGTAAGCGTACCCGTCCAGAGATGTGCTCTTTAAGACCTATGTCTTATGAGAAGGCTCTCGCTAAACCTGGACGCACCGGCGAAGTTATTCACTTTGCTTTTGATGCCAAGCGCCATGTTTCAGCGGCCCGATTTATTGAATTTATTAAAAGCGGAGCAGAGGGTATAGACTTAGCCGAAGCTGAAATTATAGTGGCTGGAGGCAGAGGCGTAGGCAAGCCGGAAGGTTTCGTACTATTGCAAAAATTGGCCGACCGGTTAGGCGGAGCAGTAGCGGCATCCCGTGCCGCAGTAGACAACGGTTGGATAGATTATCGCTATCAAATTGGTTTAACGGGAAGAACCGTTAAACCCAAATTATATATTGCGTGTGGTATTTCCGGCCAAATTCAGCATATGGCGGGAATGAGCGGATCCGATGTGATAGTTGCTATCAATAAAGACCCGCAGGCTCCTATTATGAAAGCCGCTAATTTTGCGGTAGAGGGGGATTTATACGAAGTAATACCTGCCATGCTAGAGGAATTGAAATAAACAGTTATTTGAGGAAACAAATGAACCGGGCCCAACGGATTATGTTGCGCCCGGTTCGTTTTTAACAAAAAATTATCTGATTTCGTATACTTGTTCGTTTTCTATATTTTCAGGATCATCCTGTTGGCTTTGGCTTAGGCAAAAATTCTCTCCGGCACTGTTTAATCCTACACAAGCTAAATGTTTAAAATTATGTGTAGTTGTCAGTTTATAGCGCACCCGTGCGTTTAAATTACGTTGGGTGAATTCTGCCTCCCAACAGGGTTCATCGCTGCTTTGTTTTTGCTGACAGATAATTTGAACAGTAAAATACTTCAGCGGATTTTGATTATTGATGCGGGAAGATAAATTCCCTGCTTGCGCCGGCGTGAAGAAAGCTCCGTTAGCGATATCTTTCTGCCGTCCCCATAACACGACAGCTTCGGTCAACCGGCTGCTTTCTATGGCATTGAAGTAATACGGCAAAGCTACCATAGTTAATATGGTTATAATGATCAAAACGACCATTAATTCTAATAAAGAAAATCCTTTTTTCATTTTTCTACCTGGTTAGTTAGTTTGTCAAGCAGAAGAGTTAATTCTTCTGACGGAATTTGCAAACCCAATGCCCAAACCGTTTCATGCAGTAGTTGTTCCAGTAAACAGGGTAAGTTAGTTTGCAGATCCGATAGGGAGAGAGCGCGATCCATGCGCAAATAATCTTCCAGCACAGTTGCTTGGCTGGTAGCAAAAAGCACGCGTCGTGCTCGTGTATCATTCATCTTAAGACGAAAATAAAGAGATCCTCCTACGTTTAATTTTTCCAAAAATTTACGGGCTGTGGTAAAAAAAAGTACCATATTTTGGGCTAATTGTTCTACACGTAGTGTGCTTGAGGTATGTCCGTTTACCATTTCTTCTGACGACACAATTTGGTTATTCATGATAAGCCCATAGGAATTAAATTCAGTCATTTTGTACATGCCGCGTTTATTGGAAATAACGGCAGCTCCATCCTGTACGGCTTGCAGCGGCATAGTAGGGTCGGCCATAATCCCGTAGGGGGCGTGTGTAGCTGATTGACTAATTAAAGCCGGTAGCTTTTTATAATTAGTGAGTGGTTCATCCGGATAAAAAGGTAATAAAGCAAGCGTACAAATTACTTCCCCTTCGGCAGATACAGATAAGGTTTTTAAGTAGTTTTCAAAATGTCGCTCGGCTTTATCATATAAAATATGGCGTAACCGTTCTGATTTTTTACGATGATCCAATAGCCAGGGTAGTTTTTCCGGGTGGACGATGGCTTCTGGGCGGCTGCTTTGTCCGGTGCGAATGTAGGCGCGCTTGAGTTTCCCTACTAAGTGAGGAGTCAGATTGCTTTGTGGAATTTGGATAACCACAAACATACGGTCGCCTGTCTTGTTAACGCAAATGTTAATGTCCACAAAAACGATTGGATCAATATATACTTGAATAATATCTTCAATAGAATTGCGTAACTTTTCGTGATAAGGGATGCCTAAAAAAGGAGGGCGGGGTTGATCGTTTTTATCGTCTTGTACTCCCACAATAATAATTCCACCCAATGCGTTGGCGAACGAAGCTATAACCTTAGCAAATTTTTCATGGTTTTTGGGCAGT
Organism: uncultured Elusimicrobium sp.; assembly: GCA_902772695.1. Taxonomy (GTDB): domain Bacteria; phylum Elusimicrobiota; class Elusimicrobia; order Elusimicrobiales; family Elusimicrobiaceae; genus Avelusimicrobium. The sequence continues at coordinate 7,394 of CACYBL010000096.1, read as the reverse complement.
AAATATTTATAGTCCAGTTGTTTACCTTCGGGTACTCGTTTTTTGCAAAATTGGACAATATCTTCAAAAGTAAGATCATGAAACGGCTTGTCAAAAAACATAGGTTCGCTCCTTTTTGGCGTGCGGCTTTTTATTTATTATAATAAAAATATAGGAAGGTTCAACTTTTTTTAGTCAGGAAATGATGTTATGAATTCGCCCATCCAGGCTTTGGCTTGTACAATAACGGAAAAATTCATTTTGGCAGCTCCGCAAAAAGCTGCCGTCGCGTTGGAAACGTTGGCGACGCACGAAGTGTTGCAGTTGCTCTCCCCGTTAAAAGCACAGGTCATTATTGCTGTACTTAATTCCATGGATCCGCTCAAAGCGGCGGCTGTTTTGCGTCGTTTACCATTGCGGCAGTCTTCGTATATTTTAGCTCGTCTTCAAGTGCCACAAGCAGCTAAACTTATGGCAGCATTCTCTGCTCCGTATCGTGAGCGGATATCGGCAGTATTGGATCCTTCCTTCTTGCAGGTATTGCAGCATGTTTCTTCACACGGCCCCGGAACAGTGGGATATGTGATGCAAACTGATATCGTTGCCGTACGTACGGAAATGAAACTTGTCCAATTAGTAGAACGCCTCAAAACATTACCCCGTAAGAAAATACCGCTTCTCTGTGTAGTAACGGATAAAGAAGGAGCTTTCAAAGGGGTTATTCGTCCAGCGGAGATTGCATTTTATGCCCCTACTTCTGTAACAGGTTCTGTAATGAATACAAGCGTTGTCCTTCATCCGGAAGATTCTTTTTCTCGTGCCCGGGAAGTGTTTTCTCATGCTGATGCCGAGGTGCTTCCCGTCGTAAATGATAAACAAATCTGCGTGGGTATTTTGCTACGTACAGCTTTGCCTGCGGAAGATAAAAAATCTTTTTGGAAAAAATTAACTGATTAATTTGCTGTTGAAAAAGCTATTCCTTTGCAAGAAAAAAGGGCATAGAAAACGTGTTGCGTTTACAACCCTGTCGGTGTTGTGTTAATCATTGAGATATTATCATTGAGCTAGATTACATTATTAAAAAAATGGGCGGAACTAACAGTTCCGCCCATTTTCTATGTTGCAGATATTATTTATCGGGCTTTTTTGAGAGTCAAGATGCCTTCTTCAAAGAACCATTCTTCTATTAATTCTCCCGTGTCGCTAAATTTCTTGGTAACACCGTTTGGCTTGCCGTCTTTGTGAGGGGAAATTAAAGCGATTGTACCATTGGGGTGGTAAATGATTTTATCTCCAACCAATTTATCATTTTTATAAGTACATTCGGAACGTAAATCACCGTCTGGAGTGTAAACTTTACATACTCCGTTTAGAAATCCTTTATGAAATTCAGACATTTCTAATACTTTCCCGTCAGGGTAATATTTAATTTGTTTACCATCTTGTACATCATCTACATACGAAAATTCTTTATAAAGCCGGCCTGTAGCGTGGAACACGCGGGCTTTGCCTTGCAAAAGACCGTTTTCGTAAAATTTTTCAATATTTACCCGGCCGTTTTCAAAATAAATTTTGCATAGTCCGTTGCGTTGGCCGTTTTTTACTTCACATTCAAAATAGGGTTTGCCGTTTTCAAAAAATTCGCGCACCACTCCATCAGGCAAAGTGCCAGTATGGGATTGAATATCCAAATTTTTATCCAGCGTTTCGGTATATACTTCCTTGCCGTCCACATAATAAGTACGAATGAAACCAATCTTTTGGGGATCGTTCAAACTCGTTGTTTTACGAACAATTTCCGTCATAACTTATTCTCCTTAATCAGACTACTTGCTGCGATAAAGCCGCTAGCCCACGCAAAATGTAAATTAAAGCCACCGCTTATACCGTCCACATCCAAGAGTTCTCCCGTAAGATATACACCCGGACAGCAGAGGGACTCAAATGTATTATAGTTTATTTCGCGCGTATTTACACCCCCTGCTGCCACCATGGCTTCGCTCCAAGGGCGCAATGCAGTAACGGTGACCGGCCAGGCCCCAATAGTTTCAAAAGCGTTCTTAATAGCTTCGGGGGATTGCTCTTGCAAGGGTTTATTTTTGCGCAGACCCTTGAAATCAATAAGCAAATTGGCTACAGATTCGTGCAAAATACCTGCAAAAAAGTCTTTTGGCCGTCGGTTGGAAAATGCTTTTAATCGGGCAGAAAGGAAAGTCGGAATATCTTCTATCTCCGGTAGAAAATTTAAGGATACAGTTATATTGCCATTTTTTAAGGCGCGCGAAATTACCCCACTGGCATTCAATGCCGCCGGCCCATTAATGCCGTAGTTAGTAAAGATAATTTCTCCTTGAGTTTGTGTCTCTTGGACTTGCAATTTCACTTGTGCACGTATACCGACCAGACGAGATAGATCTTCTTTGGTAACGAGTCCGCTTAATGTCGGGTGTGGGGTGATGATCGTGTGCCCTACAGCATGTGCGAGCTCATATCCGCTATTTGTGCCGCCAATTTGTGGATAGGCGCAAGAGCCACATGCCAATACGATGCGACGCGCTTGAAAATGGGTTCCGTTTGATGTGAAGATAGAAAATGGTTTCCTGCCTTTAATGTGCGAAACATATTGCCCGGTAAGGAGTTGGGCGCCGCTTTCTCGGACGGCTAATTTTAAGGGTTCAAGTACAGCAGTGGCTTTGCTGGTAGCTGGGAAAATGCGTCCATTTTCTTCTTCGGTAAGTAGCACTCCCAACTGCTCAAAATAACGGTGACAAACGAGATACGAAAATTGAGTGAGAGCAGAAGAAACGAGTTTGTTGTCTCCATGATAAAAAACAGGAGAGACGTTTTTATTTGTTAAATTACATCGTCCATTTCCGGTTGCTAAAATTTTGCGGCCCGGGGTTTGCTCTTTTTCTAGTACAAGTGTGCGCAACCCTCCACGCGCACATTCGCGCGCGCAAATAAGCCCGCTTGCTCCCGCCCCGATAATAATCACGTCATAAACTATATTGTCCATTACGTATAGTGTAGCAAAAATTTTATATACTGAGAATATGAAAAAATTGATTTTGTGTATATTCTTTTTTGCTTTTTTAGTTCGGCATTATTTGCTGTGTCTACCGGTGAAATTTTAACGTTCCCGGCCAATCCCACCAAAGGTTTTCTTGACAAAAGTCATTGCAAATCTATACTATAATTAAAAGATGGATGAGGAGATTATAAATGAAGAAAATTTTGATACTTCTATTTGTTTTGACGACATTGCCTCTGTTCGCCTATCAAGCAGGGAGTGCATCACGTGCTAAATTCGCTTCTTCTTCACAAGAAGAAGGACAAAAGCAGACAACAGTTCCCGGCCAACAGGGAGTACAAACACGCAGTTTTACAAGTTATGGTGCCCGTCAAGGCGGTTGGCGTAAGGGGGTACAAACCCAGCCTGTTAAAACTCAAACTGCGGGTAAGCCTGCCCCGGAATCCGAACAAGCTGAAGAAAAAACAGCTTCTTCTCCAGCTCAGCCGGAGATACAATCTGTGGCAGCATCAACTCCTGCTAAGCCGGTGTCTGCTTCTGCTCCAAAAACAGAAAATAATATTTCTACCAAGAAGACCGCACCGGAAACTTCGGAAATTAAGACCACTACCTCAACTGCATCCGGACGAGTTCGTGGTACCATCACATTTAAACCGGAGCAGGCTCCAGCTGCAATGGAAGTATTTCAGAATATGGTTGGGGGAATGCAAGGCGGCAAAGGTGAGCCAGCGGCCGCTCCAAATATGCCTGCGGGTATGCCTGATTTATCTACTTTAATGAACATGGCAGGGCAAGGAAATACCGGTAAGAAATAAGGGAGCGGATAATATGAAAAAAAGTTTTTATATAAGCTTGCTGGTAATGACTATTTCTACGGTAGGGATAGCGGCGCCCGCTACGCGGGTGTCGGTAACACATCCTAAAACGACAACAACGGTTTCGCAACCGAAGACAGCAGTTTCTGTTTCTCACCCACAAACCTCGGTTACCGTAAAGCACCCTTCAACAAACGTGGATGTTTCTCACCCTACCACGATCGTGGCGGTAACTCATCCGCAGACTTCGGTTTCCGTTTCTCATCCCACTACGGTGGCGTCTTCCTCGGTTTCTTCTCAAGGCAACTCGGCCAAACCGGTTAAAACGGGTAATGTTTCCGTCAACAATAAAATGGCTTCTGGTAATGAAGCAAAACCATCCATGATGGATAGTTATCAGGCCCCGAAAGCCAAAGATTTAAAAGCTACTCGTTTAGGAGGGGGAGAAGACGGAATGGGTAACAAAGTTAACGAGGCAGAAAAAGACGCAGCGGCCGCTTCTTTTGATGTCCCTAAAGGAGAAGATGTTTCTATGCAATCGGTTCTTAAGGGTGGTAATAGCGGCTTGAAATCTAAACTGAAACAAAAGGTAGAGGAGCAAGTAGAAGAACAAAAATAAATTCGTTACTACGACAAAATTAGATGGTCAAAACTCCCCGGTTTCTTAGTTGGGGAGTTTTGTTTTTATACCGGTCCCAAATTGACGTAGGCCTTTTGGCCCTTGCGAAAGAAAGGTAAATAGTGGCACAATAAAAGTATATATTTTTTACTAATTGGAGTTGTGCAATGTATTTAAAAAAAATAGTAGTGCTCGGTATCTGTTTAATTGGGGCAAAGGCAATAGCGTATGCGCAATGGAACCAGTTGCCTGCTCAGTTGAGGACAATGCATGCGGAAAAACAAGCAATCAACAAAACTTATGGGAATATTATAATGTCTCGAAATCCTAATGTAAATGAGGATATTGGCCGGGCTTTATGGACCATTTTCCTGCCGCAAGTGGGGGGGAAGGAGTATGCACGTGAAGTTTTAAAAATGAAAAAGGCTACTCGACGTTCGCGGGGAAAGTTTTATGATTTAATTAACAAGCGCGTTGTATTATCATCAACGGCTGTGTTTCCTTGCTATGTGGCTGATTTTAGATCTGCCTATAAGGATGGTGGGTTTAGTGAACCCGGAGAACTTTGGGCAAATATAAGGGAAGCTTTGACTTCTTTTGGGAACAACGCGCAATTTGCCGGAACGTTTGTATCCACTTTTGAAGAAGCGGTTACTTTTCGAGTAAATCCCTTAAATTGGTTTAGTGTAGATCGTGTAGATTTTGCCATCCGTAGTGCCTGGATGGAAGGATTAACCAAGAAATCAGGATTTTTTGTAATAGCGGTTAAAGAAGATATTAACAGCCCGCGGCACTACGACATTCTTCTATTGGATTTGGATAAAAGAGAATTTGTTTCGCTACAGCAAAGTAAATATACTGAGTTGGAGCATATGGTCGGATTAAATCCCTAAAAATCCTTTAAAATCGATGGGGGGAGGAAACTTATATTTTGTTTTCTCCCCCTTTTTTTTCTTATCAGAAACCCGAGTAACTTGAAGAAATAGAATAGTTCCCCCTACACAGCTTAAACTGATGCTTTTATCTTGCTTTAATGCCCCCGGTATATTGGTTTCCTCATGAGGTTTTTACAGCAACTATGAGTTATGAGCCGTTTCCTGATATTTACTTATTACCCGCTTTAATATCTTTCTGCTATTCTAACTTTCTAAATAGTATCAAATTGAATCCATACGTTATGATTCTGTTTAATATTGCTTCCTATCCGCTTACGAAGATTTAAAATATATCAGTTTGATGTGAAAAATAGAAAAATACATAAATTTTAAGCATTTTTAAAATCGTCCATTTTATTTTTGCCCATACCCTAGGTACCCCCAAATCGTTTTAGCGCGTTTTAGCTAATTTACCTAATACAACAAAAAAGAGCCAATTTTTGCATTTTAAGAATTTCAAAAATTATCCAAATTTTGCCAAATGTATTTTCAAAATTTTGATTGATTTTTCTGTAAAATAAATAACATGCGCATTGCTAGAAAATAAAATCTATAAATTTTATTAGAATTGATAAAAAAATACTTAAAAATTATATATATTTACAATAAATATAATAGTAAATAAATATTTTATTTTTAATTGATTTTGTGTCTTTTAATTAACATAATAAAAATTATCGTTAGTAAAATAAACAAGACAAATAATCCCCCTTTCTTATACTACGGATAAGAAAATGAATCTTGTATTGTTTTTTACTTTATAATGCTACAAATAGCATAAAATTGTCTTAAAAATCTAATTTGAAGAATTAGATTTTGTTATAAGTTTTGTTTGAAATGGTAAAGTAAAGGATGCCAGGAATTTTGGGGGATGTTGGATTATTGGAATTCCGCAGAGAAAGGGGAACAAAGGATCTTTCCCCCCTTTGGAAAGGGGGCACATATTTTTCTGGCTATTTCTTTTTAGTGTCTTTATAGTAAACTGTTGGCCTTCTTTTCGGCTAGTACAAATGCGTGAGCGAATCCGGCCGGAGTAAGGATATACAAACGGCTTCGTTTAGCTCCCTGACATAGTAAGAAATTCAGTTTCAAGGCCGGGGCTAGCAGACGATCTAATCTCCCCACTTCAAAGCCCGATTTGCTCATTGAACGGGAAAGCCATAGGGCGCTGCATCCATCATCTTTTCCGAGCAGTTCTTTCCCCCCTGCTAGCAAAATGAGGGCGGCGTCATCTGCTGCAAGGTGGAATTTTCGGCGTAGATATAGAATTTCTCCATCCTTAATAAGCAGTTGTTCCCACAAACGAGGGCCGGAAAATGTAGGTTTTTCGTCAGGAATTGGAGTTTGCTGGCGGATAATAGATTGGTTCGCCGAGGTATTATTATCGATCGCGTACGATCCTGGAGCAGTTGCATATTTCCTTGGTGCCAAGGCCCCGTAGACTGCGGAATCTTCGTGTCTGGAGGTTTCAGATGGGGACAAAGCAGGTCTAAAAGAATGTATTGGACCGGAAGCGGACAGCGGTTTCTTTTTGATTAAAGAAAGAAAATAATCGCGCTGTTTTTCTACAAAATCCGGTGAACCTTCTGCCTCAAATTCTTCGCCATTGGCAAATTTAAATCGGATTTTCTGAGTTTTGTCTATATCATTCATGAGTCTGACACCTTTTAGGGTAAAAATAATTTTCCACAGAAGTTATCCACTTGGAATAGTCATATAGTAAAATTTTTTTCGACATATGTCAATATATGATATTTTATGTCATTTTATGTCAAAAGCTGTTTATAAGCATATTTTTCAGACGTGAAAAATCAAAAAAGATACACAAAAACTTAGTTTGATTTGTCAAAATCGGGGCGTAGAATATGACAAAAAATTCTAATATAACAATTTGACTTAGAATTTTAAGCATACGGACGGGGCAAAAATTAAAGTAGATTTTATGCGTGCTAAAAACAAAAAATTGGGGTAGTGTGCAGCTACCCCAAAATGCGGAAAACAAAACTTTGCAAAAT
>CACYBL010000095.1 GCA_902772695.1 uncultured Elusimicrobium sp. | reverse complement strand
GGTGGCCGAGAGGCTGAAGGCAGCGGTTTGCTAAACCGCCATACAGGTTAATTCCTGTATCGAGGGTTCAAATCCCTCCCTCTCCGTGTAGATTTAAAACCCCGCTTAACGCGGGGTTTTAATTTTATGGAAAGAAAAGCACTGTTTCTAATCGTTTAGACCTATCCAGCACTAGGTCTTTTGACCCTTGTGGGAGATAAACAAAATTTGTTCAAATGTAAGAAATCAGACTAAATATTGAACAAAAAAGGAAAACAGATATGAAAAAAGTCATACTCTTCATAATAACTCTGCCAATTTTATTCTCTCTTTCTTATGCACAAAAACCAGGTATAAAACCCATCGTGAGATCTAGCACGGTGGAGCGTGCCGTTGCAACACAACAATTGCTGCAACCCGGAAGTTATCACCCGGTATTCGGGTATATCCCTACGCCAGTTATTGACGGAGTGGCACCTTGGCAAATTTCCATTGTGGACCGTCCCGGTACTTATCAGTACGGTAGTGAGATAGAGATGATCGGTGCAATGCACGATATACAGATAATCCCTTTATTTACTCTGCCAAAACAGGATTGGCTGCGTCATGATGCTTTTGAACCAATCAATAGTTTGAACACGAAACAAGTTACCCAAGCTATTTACTTATGGCGTTTAGCTAATCCAAATAGTTCGTTAAACGATTTTCCACATACTAAGGCCTTATTACAACGGGGTCTGCTGACCTATTCTATGAGTCTGCGAAATATAGAAGATTTTGTGGGGTATCCTCCCGAACGGCAAATGGCCATAGATGCCAAACGCAATTTGCCCAGCATCAAATTGCTCCATTATTTGCTAACCCTGAATTTCATACCGCAAAGTTATGCAGATTTAGCCGCCACTACCTCTGTATATCCCAAACATATTACAATTAACGCAGAAACCATGCCCATTCCGTCGGCCGAAGTCCAACAAGCCGAAGTGCTAGATACCATGCTTATGTTATCCAATCCGAGAGAAATGACCCCATATAATAATACATGGGGACAGTATGAACCTTTTACACTTACACCGGAAGAACACGCCGCCGCCAACCAACTATTGGCTTTGCGCCAACAGGCATATCGCTTGCCGGACAATCCAACGCCCCGCCAAGCATTAGAAGAATTGTACAACCGATTATCTTCTCTTATTGAGGATTATAAAAAACCCAATATGGTGCGTTTGGACAAATTTTATAGTCAATATACCAGTTCGGATATTTATCCTACCATACAACAAATGGTTAGGGATCAACACGCCATGATCGCAGAAAAAGATGGGAAACTCACCCTGATTAATCCGGAAATCACACACTTAATTGTGTTAGATGCCATTATGAGCAAGGGAAGCTTATTCCATAACCCCGATCATGCCTGGACCGCCTTACAATCTTTTGAGGCCCTGTGTGCATACACCAATCATAACGCGGACAATATACCCCATTTGAAAGTATTACTATACGGCCTTTATACTAAATTAGGCGACCGAATGCATACTTATACGGAATATTACGGAAATACTCCAGCTATGGAACACATTGAAGAATTTCTGGATAATATTTCGTACGGTTCCCCGGACGAAATCATACGCAGTTATCACTTTTAAGTGAGAACAAAGTTTTTTACATCAGCGCGGCTTGACACAATTCCAACAGCCGGCGTAAATTTTGCCCTATTAACGGATTTTTAAAGTCAGGTTGCCATGTCTTTCCGCCCAAGGAATCGCTCACCACATAGACCGCCGCACAAGGTACTTTGCGCCGCGCACCTAGGGCAAATAACGCAGAAGTTTCCATATCTACCGTTATAACGTGGTTCTTTTGATAGTGTTTAATTTCTGCCTTTGTTTCCCTAAAAATAGCATCCGTACTCCAATTTCTGCCGACATGGAAATCGAGTTTTTGCATGTGCAATTTGTCCATTAAATGTACCGTTAATTTTTTATTTGCACGCACAATTTCTTTAGCGGTATAAAGGGAAGACGTGCCGTCTGCGCAAATACTTTCGTCGCACACAACCATATCACCGGGCAATACTTCTTCTTGCAGACTTCCGGCCAATCCAACAAAAATAATTTCTTTTACGCCCAGCGCAACCGCTTGCTCTATAGCAAGCACCACCGAAGGGCCACCACAGCCAAACCCCGTAATAAAACAAAAATCTTTCTCGTCATGACAATATATATCTGCTGATAAAAATCGTTTTTTCCAATCGCCTCGTTTGGCTATCATTTGTACAAACGGTGTAATCGGACAAACAATCGCTCTAGACGGTAATTTCAAGCCATGTGCGACGGTATCTACATACACTTTAGGTGTAATTAATGCTGGCAGACGTTTTTTGAGGGTAGGGGGGAAAATAATACTCATGTTCGCTCCTTTCGTGTCTAAATTATACTATATCAGATACCTTAAAAAATTGTAAAATATAAGGGAAGTAAAAAATCCATGGAGGATGTACAACTTATGATTAAAGTAGGTATTAACGG
>CACYBL010000094.1 GCA_902772695.1 uncultured Elusimicrobium sp. | reverse complement strand
GGAGAATTGGAAGCGTTTGCGGGCACCGGGTTGACCGGGTTTCTTTCTTTCCACCATACGCGGATCGCGCGTAAGGTAGCCCGCTTTCTTTACGGTTTTCTTAATTTCTTCGCTAATTTCCGCCAACGAACGGGCAATCGCGTGGCGAAGCGCACCTGCTTGGCTGGAAACACCGCCGCCGTTAACGCGGGCGGTTACATCATATTCTTTATCCAAGTTGGTTACCACAAGCGGCGATTTAACCATTGCTTTGCAGCGGGTATGATTACCAAAATACTCATCTAATGATTTAGCATTTACGGTAATGTTTCCTTTACCTTTCAACAATGCCACTTGCGCGACAGAGGTTTTTCTTCTTCCGGTTTTTAAATCTTTGGTGTTATTCATAAAATTCCCTCTTATTTACCCATGCGTTCGGTGAAAGTATGTTCTTCGCCGGCGAACAAGCGCAAGCGTTTCATGCGCGGAGCACGGAGTTTATTTTCATCCAACATCCGTTTAACCGCCAATTCCAACACGCGGGTCGGGTTGTTTTCCAAGACTCTTTTGATCGGCGTTTCTTTAGCGCCTTTGGCATACCCGGAGTGAGAGAAATACACTTTTTGTTCCATCTTGCTACCGGTTAATCTGACTTTGCCCGCATTGGTCACTACGACGAAATCCCCGCAGTCCATATGAGGCGTATAGGTTCTTTTGTGTTTACCCATAAGGAGCACAGCAATTTTGGTTGCTAATCTGCCCAGGGTTTGACCCGTAGCATCAATGTGATGCCATTTACGGGTAGTTTCAACTTCCTTCACGGAAGGCAAAAATGTTTTTGTCATGTTTTGTTTCTACCTTTTGTAATTATTTCGCACGGAGTGGTAGCCGCGCGTAGTAATGACTCGTGGTTTCCTATATATTATAACAAAATGGAAGACTTTTTACAGCAGTTTTCTTTTTATCAACCAACTTATGGGACAAAAAGTGATTGAGAAAGCTACACCCAATCTAACTGAAGATACGGGAAGTGAGACCAGCTTACAGTTCATTTCATTAAACTTCAAACACCGTGGAAAAAAGTTTTCTTACCTCTTCAATAGTGTCTAACCGAACAAATTCTCCACGTACGGCGGAAGCATTTGGAAATCCGTTTATCCAATAACCAGCCGTCTTGCGGCTGCGGTTGATGCCGATACGCTCGCCGTAATAAGCCACATTCTCTTCAATCAGTTTTGAGTAAATTTCCAACCTTTTTTGGGGTGTATGCGCCGGCACCGGGCGACCTTCCAATTCATCTATAATATCCCGGAAAATGAATGGATTTCCTATGGCTCCGCGGCCTATCATCACACCCGCACACCCGGCCGCTAAAAATTCTTTTGCGTAAGACGCACTTGTTACGCCCCCATTGCCAATTACCGGAATTTTAACCGCCACACAAGCCTTGGCCAGGGCCTCAACATCAGGTTCCCCGCTGTGCACATCTACTGCCGCACGAGCGTGCAAAGTGATTGCGGCAGCACCACAGTCTTCAGCCAATTTGGCTAAGCGGGCTCCTAAAAATTCGTGATGATTTAGAGCAATTCGCGTTTTAAGTGTAACAGGAATTTGTACGCTTTTCACCGCCGCTGTTAAAAGTCGGGCCAGCTTGGGCTCATCTTTCATCAACACACAACCTGCTCCGGCTTTATTTATCTTTTTTACGGGGCAACCGGCATTCAAATCTATGATATCGGCTCCAGCGGCTTGCGCCTGGCAGGCCGCTTCCCTAATCGTCTGCTCATCTGACCCAAAAATTTGCATGGAGACAGGGTGCTCTTCAGGATTAACTCGCAACATGCGCCCGCTTTTGGCGTTTCCGTAATGTAATGCATGCGCCGATACCATTTCCGCGCACACCAACCCGGCCCCATCCTTCAGACATAATACCCGAAAAGGCGAATCCGTAATGCCGGCCATTGGGGCCAACACCAGATTATTGGAAAGGGAAACAGAACCTATGGTCAACGGATGGATAAGACTCATTTGACGGTTTTCCAACGATCCATCTTAGGGAGTTCCACTTTTTTCTGACGGACCAAACAAGCACGCATAATTTGCCGAGCATCTACAAAAGTGTTCTTAAATTCTAGTGAATCTATAAAATAATCGTGTCCCAATCCGCCGGCCAACACATGATCTGTTACAGCAAAGCGATAAGTTTCTTGGGGGCGGATAATACGACCGTTTTTTAAGGTTATTTTTTTGATTCTTTCGCCGTGAGAACCTTGTGGATTATATTCCACGGTGAATCCTGCGATTTGCGGAAAATTATCTTTAGCATCTAACGAAAATTCCATTGCCTTTATAAAAGCGGCACCGCGCATGGTTAAGAAGGTAATGTTATCCCCGTAGGGATACATTTTGTATAAATCGTACTCAGTAATCGCGCCGGAAGGCAGAGAACTGCGAATAGAATCCGAATTGAGCACAACCCCATCTAATTTGGCCCACTTGTGTAAACAATCCGCCAACAAATCTCCTAACGCAGATTCCTCAATCAAAGACGTTTTTATTTCCTTATCGGTCTGCGAAATGCGTGCATTCAATTTCTTTTGAGTTTCCTGCTCTAATCGGGTAGCATTTACTGCCAACGTTTCATCTTCCCCCCACAAATCTTGCAACAAAGGAACATCTTCAAAAGCAATATCCTTTACCTGTTTATTCTTATCAAACAAGATGCGCAGGTGAGAAATACTATCCAATCTGGCACCCGGATAGACAATGTGAGTTTGATTGATCCGATCCGTTTCGACATCTTCACGATCTTTATTCGCACTTAGAAGTAAATCAATCCCCGGAACTTCCTCTGCCAAAACAGCTTCCGCCGGGGTATCTGCCGTATTATCCTCTAATGAACTGAGCAAAACAATAAAATCTACTCCTTTGCTTTGCAGCAAGGATACCATTTCTTTTGCCGTTTGAACGGGATCTTGTATTGTAAATCCGGTCAACCGAGTTTTATGATTTTCTATCAACGTAGGG
>CACYBL010000093.1 GCA_902772695.1 uncultured Elusimicrobium sp. | reverse complement strand
GGGGATTTGCTATAATATCTATATAATTTGTGTAAACAAGTTAGATTCTTTTTTAGGCAAGAGTTAAACAAAATGGTAGCCAAAAAAAATCTGTGTGTATTGATTCTCGCGGCCGGCAAGGGCACGCGGATGAAATCTTCCCTTCCCAAACCGCTTCATTCGGTTTGTGGGTTTCCGATTATTTCGTATCTTTTGAAAGCTGCTCAGGCGCTAAACCCGGCAGCTATTGGCGTTGTTGTGGGACATGAATCGGACCAAGTGATAGAAACCATCAAATCAAGCCTGACCTCGTGGCAAGTTACGGCTCCGATTGTTTTTGTCAAGCAAACGGAATTAACGGGCTCTGGCTCCGCGGTGAAAGCGGCTTTGCCATTACTGCAAAAATTTGAAACCGTATTGATTCTTAATGGAGATACTCCTTTACTCCAAGTCACCACCCTGGAACAGATGATTAAACAGTTTGAAGAACATCCCTGTGGGGCGATGGTACTAAGTGTGACGGTGCCCAATCCCAGCGGATATGGACGTATCGTGCGTGGGGAAACAGGAAAATTTGAAGCAATTGTAGAAGATGCTGACGCTGATTTGACCGTTAAACAAATTGCGGAAATTAACAGCGGAATGTATCTGTTTAATTCCAAATTGTTGCAAATGGCTTTAACACAACTCTCTCCGCAAGGACCTAAAAATGAATATTATTTAACTGACACCTTGGGTTTAATCAAACAGATGAATCAGCCGGTTTCTGTATACGAAGTGCCGGATTTTACAGAAGCGTTAGGGATTAATTGCAGAGCCCAATTGGCCGAAGCGGAACAAATTTTGCGTGCAAGAAAGGCGGTAGCATTGATGGATGACGGTGTCGCGCTTATTAACCCGCAAGATGTATACGTAGATGAACAAGTGCAGATTGGTGCAGACACAGTGATATATCCGGGCACTTATATACTGGGCAATACCAGTATCGGAAAAAATTGTGTAATAGAAGGCGGTGTATATATCAAAGATAGTACAATAGGTGATAATGTAACCCTCAAAATGGGTACCTATATAGAGGAATCTACTGTTGAAGAAACCTGCCAAATCGGTCCGTATGCGCATTTGCGTCCGCAATCGGTTCTCAAAGCGGGGGCAAAGGTAGGCAATTTTAGTGAAATTAAGAAATCCGTCATTGGGGAAGGCTCCAAAGTAAACCACCTAAGCTATATTGGTGATACACAAATGGGGGCCGGGGTAAATGTAGGAGCTGGAACCATTACCTGCAATTATGACGGCAAAAATAAACACCAAACGATTATTGAAGATCACGTGTTTGTGGGATCTAACGTCAATTTTGTAGCACCGGTCTCGGTGCGTGAGTATGCAAAAATCGGTGCAGGGTCAACAATTACTAAAGAGGTTCCTGCGGGATCTCTGGCAATTGCCCGTTCGCGCCAGGTTGTGTTAGAAAAAAAAGGTGTCAAAAAAAATGACTAAAAGTGTAAATGGTGATTTGCGGATTTTTTCAGGCAATGCAAATATTGCGTTGGCGCAGAAAATTTGCGAACACTTAAATATGGACCTGGGCAAATTACGTGTAGAACGGTTTGCCGATGGTGAAATTGACGTACAAATCCTGGAAAGCGTTCGCGCGCATGATTGTTATATTATCCAGCCCACTTGCCCGCCCGTCAACGAGAATCTGATGGAACTTTTAATTATGATTGACGCGTTCAAACGTGCCAGCGCGGGCAAGATTACGGCCGTTATCCCCTATTTCGGTTATGCTCGTGCGGATAGAAAATCCTCGCCTCGTGTGCCGATAACAGCTAAACTCGCCAGTAATTTAATTGCTGAAGCCGGAGCCGACCGTATTATGACCGTAGATTTACATGCCGGTCAAATTCAAGGATTTTTTGATATCCCGGTGGACCACTTGCGGGCCCGCAAAGTATTTTTAGATTATTTTGAAAAATTTGATCACAAAAATTTTGTGGTTATTTCCCCAGATGTGGGTGGCGTAGAACGTGCCCGTAAATTTGCGGCACGGATGGATGCGGGATTAGTTATTATTGATAAACGGCGTCCTAAACCTAACGAAGCGGTAGTATACAACGTGATTGGGGACGTAAAAGATAAGGTAGCAATCATTTTTGATGATATTGTGGATACGGCCGGAACTTTAACGACTGTCGCCCAGAAAATCAAAGAACGCGGTGCGCGGGAAATTTATGCTGTATGTACACATGGGCTATTATCGCGTAACGCAATGGAACGGATTAATAAATCCGATATTAAGAAGTTAATCATTTCAGATTCACTTCCGCTGCGGGACTTAGGGCCAAAAGTAGATGTGTTATCAGTGTCGTACTTATTAGCTGACGCTATTAAACGCAACCACGACGGCCGATCCATCAGCGATATGTTTAATTAACCCTTTTAAAAGGAACTTGGAGGAAACAATGGAAAAAGTAACAATACAAGCCGCGTCCCGCGAAGGGATCGGTGTAAAAGGGGCTCTTTCCCAAATCCGTGCGGAAAAGAAAGTCCCGGCCGTAGTTTATGGCGGCCATAAAGAACCTGTCAGCATTACCGTAGCTGTAAAAGATTTGGAAAAAATCATGAAAGCCGGTAAAAACACTTTGGTGGAGATGTCTTTGAATGGTGCCCAAGAATTGGTGCTGGTTAAAGAAGTACAATTCCACGCGGTAACCGATAATCCGATTCATGCTGATTTTCAACGTGTTAGCATGAAAGACAAAATGGATGTGGTCGTTCCTCTTAAATTGGAAGGAACTCCGGCGGATGTGGCTCAATACGGAGCTATTATTGAACACATCATGCGTGAAATTGAAGTGCGCGCCTTGGTTAGTGCAATCCCGCATGAAATTGTGGTAGATATCACGCCAATGACCATCAATAAAGGTATTTTGGCGGGCGATATTAAATTGCCGCAAGGTGTAGAACTTATTACGGATGCCGAAGCTCCGGTAGTGCACTTGGCTATTCCGAAAGATGATACTCCGGCTCCTGCCCCGGCTGCTGATGCCGCGGCCCAACCGGAAAGCTCTTCTACGAAAGGGAAGAAGGACGAAGAAGGCAACTTGGCTAAAGATACGAAAGACGCCGCCAAGGACGCCAAGAAATAATCTATGGCAATTCTCCTGGCAGGGCTGGGAAACCCCGGTGCAGAATATGCACGTACGCGGCACAATGCCGGATTTCGGGTGTTGGATGAAGCTGCCCGTGTGTGGGGCGCCGAGTGGAAATCTTGGCAACAGTTGGGAGAATATGCCAAAGTTTGTGTAAGCGGGACGGAAGTATTTTTATTAAAACCGCTTACCTATATGAATGAATCGGGCCGGGCTGTTAGCAGCCTGGCCCGGTTCTATAAAATTCCGCCGCAAAACTGTGTGATTTGTTTTGACGAAGTGGCACTTTCCGTCGGGCAATTACGCTTACGCAAAAGCGGGTCTGCCGGCGGTCAAAAAGGCATGAAAAGCGTGATTGAGCAGTTAGGCACGCAAGATATCGTGCGTTTGCGCGTAGGTATCGGCCCGAAACCCGAAAAAATAGATTTAGTAAATTTTGTATTGGGTAAATTTACTCCCGCAGAAGAAACTGTACTTGTTCCAGTGGTGGAGCGAGCGGTAAAAGCACTGGAAATTTTATTTACTAAAGGGCTAGAACGCGCAATGAGCGAGATAAATTAATTACTTTTTACAAGGATAAATACGAAGCGAACACGAAGACATTGTGTTCGCTTTTTATTTCAATACACAATCCGAATTGGCATCCATTTGGCCATTGATGTGGGTGCAGAACCCTTCCGGCACGGCAGAAGATTGTTCTACTAAAAGGGTGTTGCCTTTCTGGTTAACAAAAAGGACGGAACGACTTTCGGCATATACACGAGAAGATTTGCGTTTAGGCGCGTAGGTTGATCGCAAGAGTAGGGTTTGGGCAGGTTTTCCTTTCTCCAGGTAGATTTTAGTAAGGCGTTCGGCAAAAATTTGGCAGGATTCTTTGTTGCAAACAGCAAAATATTCCCAGGTGCTGGGGGGAACTTTTTTAATTCCAAGCCGATTGAAATCCGCAGCAGTCCCATTAAACGAAGGAAATTTTTTGTGCGTCGTATAATAGCGATTGAATTGGCGGTTAAGGACTTGCAAAGTTTCTTTTGCCTGGAGTATTTGTTGCTGCAATCCTTTTGCAAGAACCATTTTGCTAGGAACAAACATGCATAAAGAAAAAATAATAAGAAGTAAAAATGTTTTCATAATTCCTCTTTTGTCTTTTTTATTTTACAAAATTAACATGCTGTCCCCAAATGAATAAAAACGGTATTTTTTTTCTATCGCTTGCAAATATGCTTCATAGATGAAATCTTCGCCGGCAAAAGCACTTGTCATGCATAAGGGGGTAGAATCCGGAAAGTGGAAATTAGTAATTAAACAATCAATAGCTTTGAACCGGTAGCCGGGATAAATGAATAAATCAGTCCATTTTTTACCTGGGTGTGTAATATGGTTTTCATCAGTAAAACTCTCCAGCGTGCGCGTACTGGTTGTGCCGCATGAAAAGACTCGGCTGCCTGTGGCGCGTACTTCATTCAAGATCTTTGCAGTTTCCGGCGAGATTTCCCCCAGTTCCGCTAACATTTTATGTTCTTGCGGTTCCCCGCGCAGGGGCTTAAAGGTGCCCCATCCCACGTGTAAGGTGATATAACAAATTTTTACGCCCTTATTTTGTATTTTTTGTAGCAATTCTTGGGTGAAATGAAAACCGGCAGTTGGCGCAGCTATAGAGCCCTTGTATTTGGCATAGACGGTTTGGTAACGTTCTTTATCCGTATCAATGCTGGCACTCATTCCATCATGCTTTCGTGCTTTTTCAATGTATTGTGGTAGCGGCATAGACCCATGTTCATCGCAAAAAGGCAAAATATCATCAGAATTAAATTCTAAAATGGCCTCATTAGCTTGTGTCTTTCCCAGCACGCGAGCAGATAGCCCATTGCCAAAATCCAGGGCAATTCCCTCCTTGTAGTCGCGCGTAAGAACCGCCCAAGTATGTGCATTTTCAGTTGGCCGTACGAGCAATACTTCTACTTTGCCACCGGTAGGTTTATGTGCAAATAGTTTTGCCGGAAATACCTTTGTGTTGTTAATAACCAAGGCATCCCCCGGACGGAAATATTCGTGAATGTCCCGAAAGATACGGTGCTCAATAACATGCGTATCACGGTGTAACACCATCTGACGCGCGCTATCGCGTGGAGTGGCGGGTTGACGGGCTATGAGTGGATCTAAGTCTAATTTTTTAAAACGTTCAAATGCCATTTTCTTTATTTTAGTACTGTTAATTTTGAGCCGGGATAATAATTTTTTAAAATCTGTTCGTATGTTTTGCCTAAATTGGCCATTCCCCGAGCTCCGTCTTGGCACATGCCTATGCCATGACCATATCCGCGTCCTTCAAAATGGAAGGACCCTTTTAGATTGCTAATTTTATGTATTTTGCAACTTTTTAATCCTATAGCTAATCGGAACTTATTGCAGGATACCGTTTTAGTATCTTTAGCAGAATGCAAGGTAATTTTAGTGGCGCGCCCGGTAGAAGTTTTTTGAGCGATACGAATATTTTTAATCTTGTTGCTTAAACCGGCTTGTGAGGCATAGGCCTGTATTTTGCTACTGGGAATATCCTGTTTCCAACTGTAACTTTTGGAATAATGATCGTGCGAACAAGAGGCTCCTGCCAATGGTTTAATGGTTTTTGCGTGTGGGTTCCAACTTTTTACATCATCCGTTCCTCCGCCGCAGTTGCCATGATAATAAGTGTAAAACAATTTTCCATCATAAGTAAGCACTTTGTTTTTGGTAGCATCCACCGCTTCTTTAACAGAAGGATATTGTTTGCCACCACCCTTATACATTTGGCTTCGTACATCACTGTATAGGTCAAAATATTTATTTTTTACATTTTCAATCGTTTTTAAAGTATAAGTTCTTGCAGCAATCGCCTGGGCTTTTAAAGCTTCCAACGGCCAAGAATAACTCATTTCGTAGGGAAGGACCCCGTAGAGGTAAGTTTCCAAATCGGCATGTTCAACAAGAATAAAAGTATATTGGGCAGGAACAACAAAAATTTTTCCGGCGTAAATATTATCATTCCAAGTTAGTAAAGTATCTTTGGCAGGTTCAATAATGATAGGTTGGTTGCTTTTGAGAGACCCCACTTGAACTTGTCCGTTCCCGACAAAGCGTACGGCTAAAGTGCCGGCTGCAGATATTTTGTATTTTTTTTCTATATCTTGTGTATAAACATAAACACGCCCATTATGTTTGATGGTCGCAGCAGATTGATTATCCGCTAGTAACACGCGCACGATTTTAAGCGCTTTTCCCGAGGAGGATCGGTCTGCCTCGGGAGCTTGGGCCGGAGGTTCCTGCCAGGTGGGTTCGGTTGAATTTTCCAAAGGGGCTTGTGATGACACAGAAGGCGCAGATACTGTTTCAGGTTGCGCGGAAGTTTGAGGGGCGGTTGGAGTTTTTTTGGCTGAAGGCACCGCGCAGGCCGTACTTATCCATGCGAAAATTGAAAGGAGCAACCAAAAACAAAACTTTTTCTGCATGAGGTTTAACAACTCCGTCAAAATAGTAAATCGGTACGTTGTTTGCGGCCTAGATGTTCATAGGCTTTGCGCGTGGCGACACGTCCGCGCGGGGTACGGGCAATAAATCCGGCTTTGATGAGAAATGGCTCAATAACATCTGTCAACGTGTCTATGGATTCAGAAACAGCTATCGCCAAGTTTTCTACACCGACAGGGCCGCCGGAAAAACGGTCAATTAGGGCTTCCAGGATGCGTTTATCTACGCTATCTAAACCTTCGGCATCAATATCTAGAGAGTCCATAGCATCCTGTGCAATTTTTTGTGTGATAATTCCTTGCCCTTTTACTTGGGCAAAATCGCGTGCCCGCCGTAACAGGCGGTTGGCAATACGGGGGGTTCCTCGGGAGCGCTGGGCAAGCTCGGTTAGGCCATCCCGTTCGGCTGCGATATTGAGTAAACGCGCGGACCGTTCCAAAATATCGGTGATTTCGGGTGTTTCGTAAAAGCCCAAATTAAACACAATACCAAAGCGGTCGCGGAGCGGTCCGGTTAGCAGGCCGGAACGCGTGGTGGCTCCAACCAGTGTGAAATGAGGTACAGCCAATTTTAAAGTAGTGCTTCCGGCCCCTTTGCCGGTATTGATAAAGAATGTAAAATCTTCCATGGCCGGATAGAGAGCTTCCTCTACGGCAGGGTTTAAACGGTGTATCTCATCAATGAACAAAATATCCCCTTCGGCAAGCTCTGTGGTTAACATAGCAGCCAAATCGCCGGGGCGTGCTAACACGGGACCGGAGGTCACTTTTATATTTACACCCATTTCGTGGGCTAAAATGTTTGCAAGCGTTGTTTTCCCAAGTCCGGGAGGTGCGTAAAAAAGGCAATGGTCCAACGCTTCTTTGCGAGTTTTGGCTGCTTTGATAAAAATGCGTAAATTGTCCTTCAATTTTTCTTGCCCAACAAATTCATCTAATGTAGCCGGACGCAAAGCCGCTTCTAACCCGGCAGATTCATCGGGTAATTGGGTAACATCTAAGATTTCATTTTGGTTGCTCATTTTTTTAATACCCGCAGGGCCTCTTTGATAATCACTTCAAGTTTTTCATGAGAAGGGATGCCTTGTTTTTGCAAGGTATCCAAAGCACGTCGCGCCTCAGCCGAAGAATATCCTAATGCACCCAGCGCTTCCAACACATTGGAAAGATAGGGAGCATCCTCTAATACCTTAATTTTGCTTTCCCCTTGGACAGTAACAGCATCTATTTTATCTTTTAAAGAATTGATTAATTTTTCTGCTGTTTTGGCAGTAAAACCGAAGATGCCTGTTAAAATTTTGGGATCGCGTTGTAAAATGGCTTGGTGAAAGTCCGCCACGGAGCGTAACGCTTTATTTAAAAATTCCATCGCTTTTTTGGGGCCTGTGTTTGGGATGGCCGTTTTGAACAGAAACCACAGATCTTTGTCTTCTTTGTGTGTAAAACCATATAACACGGTGCCGTCGTAAGGAGAAATGGATTCTGCCACATAAAAAGCGGCTGGTTGACCGACGGAAAGCTCTTGCGCGCTGGGGTGAGGCAAGTTGACTTCATAACCTACTCCACCGCACAAAATAATAGCACCGTCTTCTTTTGTTTCTAAAATTTCACCCTTGAGATAAGCGATCATAATTTTATTTTACCATATCACGGCAATATGAAAAATTGTATTCTATTTCAATTCCTTGTAGAGTGGAAAGTTAGCCAAAAATGCTTTTACCCGAATTGCAGTTTGTGCCAAATAGTTTTCATCCGTGTAATGGGAGAGAGCTTCATCTATAAATGAAGCTACTTGCGCCATGTCTTTTTCCTTCATGCCACGAGTAGTAATGGCCGGTGTGCCTAACCGTAAGCCACTGGTAACAAATGGTTTTTCCGGATCAAACGGGATAGTATTTTTATTGGCGGTAATGCCGGCTTTGTCTAAAGTTGCTTCGGCTATTTTTCCTGTCATTTGTTTGGAACGCAAATCCAGACACATTACGTGGCTATCTGTCCCACCGGCTACTAAGCGATAACCGCGTGCGGAAAGTTGCTTAGCCAGTTCCGCGGCGTTTAATTTAACTTGATGTTGATAAATTTTAAATTCAGGTTTCAATGCTTCTCCAAAGCAAACGGCTTTCCCGGCAATTACGTGCATCAAAGGCCCGCCCTGTACTCCGGGGAAAACGGCCGAATCAATGGCTTTCGCTAGTTTTTCCTTGCATAAAATCAGTCCACCACGCGGTCCGCGCAACGTCTTGTGAGTGGTGGTAGTAACAACGTCCGCGTAGGGGACGGGAGACGGATATTCATCTGCCGCAATTAACCCTGCATAGTGTGCTACGTCACATGCTAAATATGCCCCGCAACTGTCGGCGATTTCGCGTAGACGTTTCCAATCAAATATGCGCGAATAATTAGAGGCTCCCGCCAAAATAAGCTTCGGTTTATGTTCTTTGGCAAGTGCAGCGGCTTCATCATAATCAATTTCTTCCGTGTCTTGCCGTACGTTCATGGCAATTATGTGATAGAGTTTGCCGGAGAAATTTAACGGATGCCCGTGAGTAAGGTGCCCTCCGTGAGAAAGGTTTAACCCTAATACCGTATCTCCTGGCTTTAACAGGGCAAAATAAACCGCCATATTGGCCTGTGCCCCGGAGTGGGGTTGAACGTTAGCATGTTCGGCTCCAAACAGTTTCTTTGCGCGCTCTTGAGCAAGCTTTTCTACGATATCCACATTTTCACATCCGCCGTAATAGCGTCTGGCAGGGTATCCCTCGGCGTATTTATTAGTGAGGACGGATCCTTGTGCTTGCATGACGGCAAGGGAAGTGAAGTTCTCGGAAGCGATAAGTTCCAATTTTTCTCGTTGGCGGGTAAGCTCTTTTTCAACGGCGTCAAAAATTTCGGGATCAATTTGTTTCAAATGCGGATACATAAAAACTCCTTATGCGCGGGCTCATTTTTTACTATGAAAAATTTGTGTTATTTAATATAATTTACTAAATAGAAGTTAAATTCAGCAAGAGGTGTAAAAAGAAATGGCAAAACTTACCAAAAAAGACTTTCTCAAAAACACCATCAAACACATTGATTTGAAAAAATACAATGTGGTCCCCATGGTGGAAGCATTTGAGGGAATGGCCTACGCGTCTCGCGAAGTGGCCAGAGCGAGCAAAATATACAACATGATGCTTTCCGATAAAAAATGCTCGGTTATTTTGTGTATTGCCGGGTCTTTAGTATCTGCCGGTATGAAAAAAGTAGTGGTAGATATGATCCAAAACAGAATGGTAGATGCAATCGTTTCTAACGGAGCGAACATTGTAGACCAGGATTTTTTTGAAGCGTTGGGTTACAAACATTACGTTGGCACTCCATATAATCAGGATGATAATTTATTGCGCGATTTGCATATTGACCGCATTTACGACACCTATATCGATGAAGACCAACTTAAAGAATGCGACGAAACAATTCACAAAATTTGCAATTACTTGGAGCCTCGCCCTTATTCTTCTCGCGAGTTTATTTGGGAAATGGGTAAATGGTTGGAAAAGAAAGGTAAAGGCAAAGATTCTATTGTCTATAATGCCTATAAATACGGCGTACCGGTTTTTGTTCCCGCATTTAGCGATTGCTCTGCCGGATTCGGCTTTGTAGCTCATCAAACGGAACACCCGGCAGAACACGTTTCTATTGATAGCGCAAAAGATTTTCTAGAGCTGACCAAAATCAAAATTAAAGCAAAAGAGACCGGTTTAATGATGTGGTCCGGCGGCGTGCCGAAAAACTTTGCGCAAGATACGGTTGTGGCCGCGGAAATTTTAGGCGCAAATGCTCCTATGCACAAATATGCGGTACAAATTACTGTGGCGGATGTTCGTGACGGTGCTCTTTCCGGCTCCACTTTAAAGGAAGCTTCCTCTTGGGGGAAAGTTTCTACGGCGCTGGAACAAATGGTATATGGTGAGTGTACCACATTAATTCCTCTCATTATTGGATACGGGTATCACAAGGGTGCTTGGAAGAAACGCAAACCGACCAATTATGTAAAGTTCTTACAAGAGGAAGATGCTAAAATCGCGAAAGCGAAGAAAACCCATAAATAATGTCGCTTAAAACCGCGTTTTTAAGTCTCATTTTGCTGATCTGCCCGTTGGCTTTTTGCTACGGGCAGGTCAGTTTTTTGGGTGTAAACGGAGAACGCGGATATTCCGCCATGCGCGGCATATATGTGTGGAATCTGGATAATAATTTTATTTTTACGCCTTCCTATGAATTTTACCGACAATCTGATGAGGATGAGATAAAACGGACAGGTTCCACGTATCGCTATGGTTTGTTGGGATCGTACGATTTTTCCGATCAGTGGCGTACATACGCACGTGTATTGTGGCAGCCTTTAGCAGTAGGAAACCGGGCAGTGAGTTATTATGCCGGAGGGGTATGGTATCCTTTTTACCGTTGGGGAGTTGTGAAGGACCCTTTTTTTGATGTACATTTCGGGCAGGCACGTTATCGAACTTATGTTAATACCAGCGGCACGGCTTTGGCAGAGGTGTATAAGCAGATAGAAACGAATACCCAATTAACCGCTGGGGCCGAGGTGGGCCCCTGGAATTTGAAAGCATCCTGGCATAAAGTGATACAATATAGTAACCACATACAACCGGATATCTCTTTTAGTTGGGTAGATATTCCTTTTATGACGGCTGTTGTGCAAGGATTCCTACGGGAAGCAGCCGCATTGCGTGTGAGTTATCCGACTTCTTTTATTACGCCGTACGCGCAGATGGTCCGTTACCAATATGCAGCGGTATCGCGCCCTGCGGCGG
>CACYBL010000092.1 GCA_902772695.1 uncultured Elusimicrobium sp. | reverse complement strand
GAACACTATCCCGGGGAACAGGAAGACGCTCCTCAAGATTATTACACCAAAGAAATGTACCGCTTCATGTTAGAACAGAACGATTGCCCGGCTAATACGTGTTTTTGGGTAGCCAACGCACAGCAACAGGAAGATAAAATTAAAAACACCTTTACTGCCGCCGGTGTAGATTTTCAGGGAGATCCCTTACAAAAATACGAACAATTAAAAACAGATTTCGTCAATGCCCAACTTGCTGCTCACCCTAATGCGACCAACGAAGAAAAACAAAAAATTCGCCAAGGAGCACAACAGGCACTCCCTCCCTATTTGTTATACAACGCAGAGGACTTCGCTACACTTATTCAACAGACTCAAGAACAAACCAACGGAACTGCTCAAGCGGCTATTTATTTGGCAGATGCCACGGATGCCAAAGCCTTTGCTGATAAGTATGGTTATGACATTCCCTTCTTTTACGGAAAACAAGGTCACCCTGTCCTAACAGAAAGTAATGAATCCATGTTGCCAGAACGTTCCCGCATACTCATCAATGATTTAGCCGACCATATCGTTTTTATGCAAGGGTTAACAGATGAAATTCGCCAAGATGCTTCTCGGCAAGCCGTCCAAAATACGGCGGCTCCCGCCATACAACAAATACAAGAACAGTTAAAAGCGGAATTGGAACTCTTTAACCAAAACAATTCTATAGGTCAAACGCATAAATAATTCTCTGCCGTCAAATTTGTCCCCTGTCTAGAGCGGGGGATTTTTATTTTTCTTTTAACTTATTTTTAGGGTTTATTTTCTCCCCCAAAACGGGTATAATTTGTATAGTAGTTTGGTACGGCATTTCCACACTGAATTTATATAAGGAGTTAATTGGATGAAAAAACTACTTAACATTCTTGTCCTGGGCGCACTGCTTTGTATTGCCGGGTGTCACACGGAAAAATCCAGCCCATACAACCGCAATAGCGCGCAAGATGATTATGAACATTTTTTAGGTAAACATATTTTTGCCGCGTGTACCAACAGCGAATACCCCTACGCCTCTTATTCTTTGGCCAATCTACGCAAAACACCGTCTGACAATGATCCGCGTTACAAAGTAACTTTTGTCAACGGCCCGTGTAAAGGGCAAACGATTTGGACCACCCGCGTTATCTTAAAAACGCAACCGGTCGGTACAGAAAATATTCCGCGCGGCACCGTGTTATTACGTAACTACTGGAATCCCAAAGAGCCCTACAATCAAGAAAAAACAGATTTGTGGAACTTAGGTGTTGTGAGTAACAATTCCCGTTTGGAAAAGGGGATCGTAGATTTAGAATTCCCACGTGACGCTAATGATTTTAACCCCGCACGCGAAAGCCTTTATTTGCATAACGTGCGTTATATTGAAAAACCACAAGTCAAAGATGTCCGCACTTTTATTTGGTGAAATTTTTATGAAAAAAATTAAATTTATTGCTTTATTCTCTATTTGTTTACTCCTCCCTACCCTGGGACAAGCCGGCGAAAACGATCCCATTACTTTAGAAAGTTATGTCTTGGACGTTCCCACCGCTGAAGTATTCGACAGATATCAAGCTTCTTTCTTGACTCGCGCCTATGACCACGGCACACTCATGGAAACCATTGATTTCGGCGTTTACCCACGGATCAATTTAGGAATATCATTGGCAGCTCATGAGCTGATTGGGTCCTCTTCTTCCGTGCGTGTATTAAAGCCAAATTTTCAAGTTAAATGGAAAGTGTATGACGGCAGTTTATACTTGCCGGCTATTGCTGTCGGATATGATGGCCGCCGTTATGGTTACGGGTATGACAAACACCGTCGATATACCGGCACAAAAGAATATCTGGATGACAGTAAAGGCGGATATGTAACTTTTTCGCGGGAAATTATCATCCCCGGGCTTATGGCTTCCGCCGGGATTAATTTGTCTGATTTTAAGTTTGATGAAATTTATCTTTTTACCGGAGTCTTTTATCATTTAACAGATACAATAAATTTATTGGCCGAGTGGGATAATTTACATAACATCCGTGACTCCCGTGCTAATGCCGGCGTGCGTTTTTATTTGCACCCTTCTTTGGCACTAGACGGTGTTGTACGCCGTATTGGACGCGGCGACGAAAGTGAACGCATCTTACAAATTCACTACGTAACCAATTTTTAGAGGACTCTTATGAATCAGACTCCAACACCTGTTAAAAACATGCCGCGGCGTAGCACTATTTTTATTAAAAAAAGTCTGCAACTACGCTACATGATTCTGATTATTTTAAGCGTGCTATGCGGATTAGCCATTATGACGTTCGAACTCACCGCCACTTTGAGCGATTTGTTTGATACGTATCCGGTGTTGATACAGCCGATCTATGATGAATTTATCCCCATAGCCGCAGGGTTTTTTTATAAAATCGCTATTTATTTATTATTCGTAGTAGTCATATCAGCTTTTCTATCACATAAAATGGCCGGACCTGTTTACCGTTTTGAACAAGTCTGCAAAGCCGTTGCCAAGGGAGATTTTTCCCAACGGGTGCATCTGCGTAAAGGCGACCAATTTATAGAACTGCAAAATGATTTCAACGCAATGATGGACCGTGTTGAAGAAGAAATTAACAAAAGCAAAAAATGATAAAAAATATATTTTTCATCTTTGTAATCATCTTTCTAGGAAGTTCTCTACCGGCTCAAGCCCAAAAGGAGTATGGCCTTAAGTTTTCCAGTTTGATTAACGACAATCTATCCTTGGAAAACGCCATCCGTATCGGACTTGAAAATAATTCGGATTTTCTAACCGCTCGGCAAGAAATTGCTATTGCAGAACAAAAAGTAAATGAGGCCAAGTTTCTTTTCCTCCCCCAACTAGCCCTCCAGGGCACGGCCACCTGGTATGATTTGGATTATCCCATGGTATTATCTGATGCGGTGGCTAACCGCTTTTTACCGGGGCAAGTCATTTCAGATAAACGCGATCAGTTTTTTGGCGTCGGTGTCACCGCTACCCAATACCTTTACTCCGGTGGACGCATCCGAAATACACTTAAAATAGCGCGTGCCCACCTTAAACAAACCCAAAGTCGTTACGAAAGTGTAAAAAACGCAACGGTGTTAGATATCAAAAAATCATTTTATAATTTATTATTCGCTCAACATTATGATCAGTTATTGCAAGCACTATTGGAGAAAGCACACCGTTGGAATTCCCGTTCTTCTGCCGATATATGGACACAAATTCGCCAGCAAAGCTTGTTGGCCCAATTAGAAGCCCAACGTCATGAAGCCTCCCGTCAGATGACACAAGCCAAACTGGCGTTGCTGGCCAGCCTCAATAAAGAACTCAATGCAAATTTTTCTATTGAAGGAGATTTTTCTGCCGTACAAGGCGAATGGAATTTACCTCAACTTTATTTACGGGCCATGGAACTGCGCCCGGAATTGAAATCGGCCCTTTATGCATTGGAATTAGATAACATTTCCATAGATTTGGCACTTTCCAAACGCTACCCGGATATTATTTTAAATGCTTCTTATGAACAACTAGGGGCTGATACGCTGGAAGACACCAACAAGCAAATCTCTCTAGCCATGCGTTTCCCATTACCCTACAATTTTTCTGCGCAAATTGCTCAAAAAAAAGCTGAACAGAAAAAAAGTGCCCTACGACGTGCCCAAATAGAAGATACCATCCGTATGCAGGTTGCTGGAAGTTTTGAAGAAATGCGTTTTTGGCAAGAGGAGGCCCTAGCCCGTCAACAAACCTATCAACAATTAACTTCGTTGTTACAAAAAGCCGAGAAAACAGCCTCTAAATCCGGCACTGCTCCTTTGGAGGCCTTGTTATCTTATGCCCAAGTGGCACAATCTTACTTGGATGCCATACGCCAGACCTTATTGGCTAAAGCACAGTTGGAATGGTCCGTCGGACAGGATTTATAATGATACGGACTTTATGCAAAAACGCCGCCGAATGGATAGCCGTACTGCTTTTACTATCCTTGCCTGCCAATGCTTTGACCGAGAAATCGGAAGATGCTATCTTGCGTGATTTTCTGTGGCAAAATTTTATTGAACTCCCCAAAGAGCAACGTCCTAAAATTGGCCTAGCTTTATCTGCCGGAGGGGTGCGCGGTTTTGCCCACGTAGGGACTTTGGAATCTCTGTCCAATGCTGCCGTCCCAATAGATATGATTTCCGGCACCTCTATGGGGGCTGTAATAGGTGGATTATACGCCGGAGGATTGCCTACCGATAAACTTTGGGAAATCAGTTCGCACCTAACCATGAAAAACATTACCCCGGATTTTAATGTCATGGGGCTGTGGCGATTTTTATTCGCCAAAAAACTACCCTCTTCAGCCAATTTAGCACGTTTCTTTAATGAACAGTTGGGTAATATTCAATTTGAAGACTTAAAAATTCCCTTTTCCTGTGCCGCCATGGATATTAAAACAGGAGAGCGTGTTGTGTTTAATTCCGGACCTCTGGACATTGCCGTACGGGCTAGTATGAATTTACCCGGAGTGTTTGAACCTATCCCTTATCGGCACCGTTTACTGGTAGATGGAGCTGTAGTAGATTATTTGCCGGTTGAATCGGTAAAAAAAATGGGAGCAGATTATATTATCGCCTCTGTCACCCCTCCGGATTTCTTCTCCACTACCCCTAAAACTGTGGCCGCTTATTTGTTGCGTGTAGGAGATGTACGTGGGGCGGCCATGATTGAAGAGTCTGCCAAAAAAGCTAATTTCGTTTTAATCAACCGCGTGTTGGACGTGGGCACCTTAGAATTAGACCAGCTTCATAAAGCCGGCGAAGTAGGTATTATAGAAGCCCATCAACATTTGGAGGAATTGCAGGAGTCTATTCTGCTTTTTGCGTTGCCTTATGTACTTAAACCGTAATTTATTTATTGGGATAGTATCTCTTTTATTAACAGGTTGCTCCTCCGGTTTTTTGGGGTTAGCCCCTATGGGAGACCGCAAAGAATATATCCAAGCCCGCGAATCGTATGAACAAGGCGATTACCAGGCGGCCATTTCTCAATTAAGTGATTACATCTATAAAACTAAAAATGTATCACGGCGGGAAGCACGGGCTTACCGTCTGTTGGCAAAAAGTTATGAACAACTGGATCAGCCTTCCCGCGCTTTGGAGACATATCTGGAAGCCCTGGAATTTCACCCTAAAAATGTCCCTTTACTTACGGAGCTCGGGCGTCTTTATCAACAAAACGGGCTGACAGAACGTTCTATAGAAATGTACGACCGCGCTTTGGCAGCAGAACCGGATAACAGAATGGCCTTAACCGGGCAAGCCGCCAATTATACTACATTGGGATTTTATTCTAAAGCTCGCTCTTTTTACGACCGTCTTTTTGAATTGAGCGAAGATATATCCCCCCAATACCTAGCTCTTTATGCCGCTACTTTTTTACGCCAACGCGAATATGAAAGGGCGTTTATTCATATCACACAAGCTCTTATGCAAGACGACTCCAACCCCGATTTCTGGCGTCTAAGTGCTGAAGCACACCGTGGGCTACACATGCCCCAAGAGGCCCTAAAGGACCTGGAGATTGCTATTTTATTGGCCCCCGATCGTATGGACCTGCTCTCCTATAAAGCTCTTTGGCTATACGAGACAGGCAAGTACAATCTTTCGCTACAAACCGTCGAAAAAATTATGCAACACCAACCAGATAGTACATTGGCTCAATTCATTGAAGCACTCAATTTGTATAAACAAGGGAGTCTCAAAACCGCACAAAAAAAATTGGAGCAGTTGACAAAAACCGCTCCCAATAGTTTTATAAGTGAAATAGCTAAAAAATGGTTAGACTATCGTTTTCATTCGTCTACATATTCCAAGTAAGTAAAGCGCCTTCCCGCCGGAATCCGGCTGCTCCTACGTTAATTGTTTTTCCACAATAACTCCCTTCTTCTCCGCTGTAAACAACGCCATTACCTTTGCGCTCCGCACACGAAATACTGCCTTCTCTCTCTCCGTCCATATTTTTAAGCCAATATACAAACCCTACTCCAGCGTATTTGCCAGATATCCGCCCCATATATATCATGTTGCGGCTATCTGCCGAGCTGTAGCCAAGTTGAATAGACCATTCTCCGTTAGAGCGCGTGTCTTTTGCTCCGGAATTCTGCAACCATCTCTCGTTTCCTGTCCACGGGACATCTACATGTAATTCATCAAAAGAAGTAGCATAAGTACCGGTAGCTAAATAATAGGCCTCTTGGGCCTGTCCAACAGATTTTAATAAAGCAAGCACCGTAGCCGCACGAGACTTTTCCACTGCCTTATTATATTGTGGGAGTGCTACCGCTGCCAAAATGCCAATAATCAATATAACAACCAGTAACTCTATTAAAGTAAATCCTTTCATAAGGAACTCCTTAATTCACCCCATTGTATAAAAAATGCAGAATTAACCATACTATCGTGGCCTATGCACAAACGGTTGGCGGTGTGGCTTATGTTCTTGCGGAACAAGTTCGGCTTCTTCTAATAAGATAGAAGGTACTATTCTAACAACATCCGAATAATTGTCGACCAACTCCTTCTTTCCTCCTACAGCCAACACACTACGCAGATCACGTTGGGTAAAGAAATTTCCGTCCCATTGCAAATTAAGAATTGTTTCTTTACGACCATCTGCTGTATAAATACGTTCAATTCCTAAATCTCCCGCTGGATCCTCATCATGCAAAATATATCCGTATTCCAATCCCAGTTCACGGCAATGGTCCCGCAATTTCTCTTCCATTTGGGCATC
Source organism: uncultured Elusimicrobium sp. (assembly GCA_902772695.1). Lineage (GTDB taxonomy): Bacteria > Elusimicrobiota > Elusimicrobia > Elusimicrobiales > Elusimicrobiaceae > Avelusimicrobium. The sequence continues at coordinate 4,893 of CACYBL010000092.1, read as the reverse complement.
AGTCCACTGTTCTTTCGGCTCCACAAACACGTTGGTCAATTCTTCTCGCGGGCCGTAGATACGACTCAGAGCAGCGTGCCCGTTACTACGGTGTTGTTTATTCAACGGCCGTTGTGTAAGTGGAAAGTCTTGTACAAAGCCGTTGGCAATAAGTGTCAAATTTTGGGCGGCTACCCCCTCATCATCTACCGGCATAAAACGTGCTAACGGTATGCCTTCAAAGCTACGTGTAAGCGGACGATCATAGATAGAAAGCAAATTTGTACTCACCCGCACAGACCGTTTTTGATATAATTTTCCAGCATTCTTGTCATTGTCCGTGTATGCTAATAAAAGCGGCTTCGTATTTACCAAATCTTTTAATACAGATTCATCCAACATGCGCGCAGCGGCTTTGGGTTTTAATAAGACAGGGCCCGTGTAAGCTGTGCCGGATTTCGCCCCATGAGCTTGTTCTATACGATCTAAAAAATCTTGTGCGTATTGCCGGGCACGAGCCATTTCTGACACAGACACGTCCGGCAACCACATTACTGTTGACTTGTTGGATTGCTTCCCATCAGTTTGACGGAAAAGAGCCTCTATGGAGAACCGAAAAACCCAGTATGCGTGCTGGGTAAATGCTCCACGGCTATTTAAATAATAAATATTCCATTGAGCAATATATAAATTTGCGACAAAAGACTCTACAAACGGCAGTGATTTTCCAAGAGCAGAAATTTGTTCTACCTCTGTTTTTAATCGTTCTACATCTGGCCATACGGAAGGTTCTTCGAGCTGTACAACTTGGGCAGGCGTGGATGGCATCACACTGGGAAGAGGATCTTGAATATTCTTTTTTTGTTTGTAAGCCATTTTCTTTTCATATAAATCCACCGCTTTAAGATATGCTTCGTCCGTCAACTGCCATAAACCCTGACGAATTGCATAATAACTGGGCCAAACTGAATTATCGGGCAAACCGGAACTACGTTCTCCGTCAGAGAATCCCAGCCCATCTTGTTTATCCGAACCGACCGACACAAAAGCAGTAGCCGTAATTGAACCTTTATCCCGCGGGTCGTATACAGCGGGTACTAGGGCTCCCATATTGGCTGCAATATTCAACCTCTTACCATGCTCTAAACGGTAGGAAATATAATAAGGGTTAGGATGGCCTTTCAAGCGAAGTTGTTTCAAATTTCGCTGCATTTCGTCCTTCATGGCCCGAAAATACATATTGTCTGGCAATGTGGCAGCCATCCCCCAACCGGTCGCCAAAAAACCGATTAAGAAAAAAATGCAAGATCTCATTTGCTTTCCTCCCCTCGGGCAAGTGCATACGGAGCAGGTAAAATTGGCGGCCTACTTTCACTTTTGGCCGTTTTTTCTACTTCCAATGATTTGAGCAGCACACTAGGGGCAATCCCCGATACTGGCACACTACCGGATTCCGCCCCGCAAGTCCCGTTAAAAATAGCATAATCATCTGCCGCGGCAACAACAGCCCCGAAGCTAACAAGCGGTGTGCCCACAATATCTACCCCACGTACCACTTCGCGACGTCCGTCCGGGTATAACCGATATACAAAGTCAGGTTGTAATTTAAATACTTGCGGCTGATTCGTGCTATCATTTGTAAAACCGCCGGACAGATCTTCTATAATATAGCCATAGGGCTTATGTTGGGAACGAATTTCCTGCAATAGTTGCTTTTCCAACGTTTCGTACGGAACCGTTTGTGTAGCAATGAGCCGTGTATTACCCATACGAGCAACCGGGAATTTACCCGACTCCGCCCGTCCGTGTCCATTTGACACAGGGAACCCTTTTATGGGGCTACTGGACATCAAAAATCCGCGTAAAATCCCGTTTTCCACCAAAGTTACCGGTTGAACTTTCACGCCTTCATCATCATATTCATAAAATCCACGTAACGGCTTTCCGTTAAAAGATGGAAGAGTAGCGTCATCAACGATAGTAATAAACGGGGCTGTAATTAGTTGCCCGACTTTACTAGTAAAAGTTCTTCCAAAAGAGTCTAATTTTTGACGGTGTCCTTCCAGACGGTGGCCCAATATCTCATGTACAAAAACAGCCATCGCGCGATTTTTCAAAATAGCCGGAACTGTAATCGGATCCGCTTCCGGAGCGACAGAAAGTTGTTTTAATTCATTGAGAGATTGTTTAACATCTGCCAATAATTTTTCTTCACTGGGAAGTTGGCTCTCCTCCGTTATATCGTATGAGTTAAAACGGTGCAAACCGGTTCCATCCTCCAATTGATTTTGTAATGAATAGGATAGTCGCGCATATGCAAACGGAGTTTTAATTTGCGTACCGGAGGAATCGGCAAAATAGCGATGTCCCTGCCTTACTTGAAATGAAAAATAGCTATTCTGAACAAATGACTTGCCGCGGGCCAAAGCGGAAGCACGCAAAAGCATTTGCTCAATTTTCTTTAAATCATACGACTGTTTTTCTTGCGTATGACAATAACGGGAAACCGGAGGAACTACAAAATCGTCCGCATCATCTTGCCTGATAGCGGTAGTACGGCTATTTGTTTGCACCCGGCTAAATTCTTCTTGGGCTGTTTCGGCAATTTGTTGGGTAACTAACCACATATCCAACCGAAAGGCGGTCGTATCAAGGGCCAAAGGATTTTCTCCGCACACCGTTTTGACAAATGTGCGATTATAATTATCTTCTCCTTTTAACGGGCGGGTATTGTCCATTTTCGGGCTACCGGCACGAGCCAGCACAGTCAAACAGTTGTGTTGGTTATGGTAAGTAGATGCCGCATCTTGCTTAACGGAAACCTTTTGAATTCCTTCATCTTCATACGTATAAGAAAGGTAATAAACGGGTGGATTTAATTTCTTGAATGTTTTTATGCTACGTTTCAATTCGGCCGACATAAGTTTCAAGGGCCTTTCATCCTGCACCCGGCAATTTTCCTGTGCAAAAGAAAACGGGAGACTTCCAAAAACGGTTAACAAGGCAAGAAAAATCTTTTTCATATAGGGTTATTGTAGCAAATTGTTGGAAGTGAACGTAAAAAATGCTATGATATAAATAGTTGCCGAGGTAGCTCAATTGGCAGAGCAACGGTTTTGTAAACCGTAGGTTGTGGGTTCGATTCCCATCCTCGGCTAGAATTTTCCGCTCTTTTAGAGCGGATTTTTTTGCAAAAATCGGGGACAAGAAACCACTGCCCAATTCAACTGACCGGAAATGATATAATCTAGAAAAGATACTTTAGTAAGGGAGTCACTCAATATATGGAACCTGTTTCTACTTCTGTTTCTGTTGGGCTGTGGATAGCATTTTGGGTGGTTGTTTTAATAGCACTATTTGTAGATCTAACGGTACTCAATAAACACCACGGGAAAGTCAACCTCAAAGAAGCCGGCATTATGGTATGTGCCTGGGTATCATTGGCATTGCTATTCGGCGGAGCTATTTGGTGGCTGGAAGGGCCGAGCCACGCCCTGGAATTTTATACCGGTTATATATTGGAGTATTCCCTTTCCGTGGATAATATGTTTGTGTTTATCCTCATTTTCAGTTATTTCGCCATTCCGCATGCGCTACAACCCAAAGCTTTGTTGTGGGGTGTGCTAGGCGCCGTAATCCTACGATTTTTATTCATTTTTATAGGGGTGAAACTCATTTCTTTATTCTCCTGGACTATATATGCTTTTGGGGCATTGCTTGTTTTCACCGCTTTGAAAATGTTATTGCAAAAGGAAGATGACAAATTTGATCCAACACAATCAACAGCACTTAAAGTATTACAAAAATTTTTCCCGCTCAAAACCGATTACCACGGAGAAAATTTTTTCGTGTTGGAAAACGCCAAACGTTTTGCCACGCCTCTGTTGGCCGCGGTCGTAGTAATTGAAATGTCCGATTTAATTTTTGCCGTAGATTCCATTCCGGCTGTTCTATCCATCACACAGGATACTTTCCTAGTATACTCTTCTAACATTTTTGCCATTATCGGACTACGCTCGCTGTATTTCTTGCTTTCCGGCATGGCTGGAAAATTTCCGTATTTGAAGTACGGTATTTGCGTTATCTTATTTTTCGTGGGCGCCAAAATGTTACTCTCGGATCTTTTCCATGTTCCGGTTGCAATTTCCTTGGCGGTAATTGTGGGGATTTTAGCAATCTCTGTGTTAGCCAGTAAAATTTTCCCTCCCAAAACGGCATAAACTAGACATCACCTAAATTATTTACTACAATATAGGAGCTAAATTTATTTCATAATAAGGAAGGGAATTATGGCGTATAAATGTGCAGTGTGTGGCAAGACCTCGGTATCCGGCGGTTCTTATAGCCACTCTAACATGAGAACAAAAAGAACTTTTAAACCAAACTTGCAAAAACAGAAAATTGTGCTGGACGGCAAAACGCAAACTGCGTACGTCTGTGCAAACTGCATCAAAAGCGGTTTGGCCAAAAGACCTACCAAATAGTTTATCTTGAAAAGTAAACCCGCCCGCATTTTTTGAGGGCGGGCTTTTTGCAAAGAGAGGTATCTTTACGTTACTTAAAAAATTTGCTGTATTTGCACTTGGCTCTTTAGCCATTTTTTCTTACGCGCGCGCGCAAGAAACGGACCCGGCGGAATTAGACCCCAACGGCCCGTGGATGATTTGTCACATTGATGTGGACGGGTTAAAAAACATCCGCAAGAAAACGGTTACAAAAGCCGCCAGTGCCCGGAAAGGAGAATTTTACGATCATTTCCAAGTATCGGAAGATATTCAAGCTATTTCTGCCTTGGGCAATTTTGATCAAGTAGAAATTGATATTTCCCCGGAAACAACTTTTCGTAAAACAAAAGAAGAAGGCGAAACCCGTTGCCACCGCATCACGTATCTTATTCAAGAAAAACCAATCTTT
>CACYBL010000091.1 GCA_902772695.1 uncultured Elusimicrobium sp. | reverse complement strand
CCGTCGGCAGGTCTGCGGCAAGGTTCGATGTAGGCCCGGTTGACAGGTTTAGTAGTCAGCGAGCCGAAAAAAGTTTCCGGGTTGTATGTGCCGGCCCCTTTTTCTACGTCGTATGGCTGAACAAGAATGCATCCTTGTTTTGTCCAATACGTATTAAGTGCGGAAATAATATCCTGAAAATTCATACCATATTTCATAAGCAGTTATATTATATAAAATAACACACTTCCACGTACACGCAGGGCAAACGAAAATTATACAATGTGTATATGATAACTCATGTAATTTTTGATATGGACGGCTTATTACTAAGTACCGAACCGGTGTATTTTATCTGCTACCAACGGGCGGCAGTCGAATTCGGTTTGAATTTTACCTTTGAGTTATTTGAATCATGTGTGGGGATGAGTACTGCTGATTCAGCCCGCTTGATTGACCATTATTTCAGTGGCAAGGTAGATATAGAACAGTTATACAAACGTACGTATGCCCACTTTGAGCAATATATTCGGGAAGGGGGGGAGATTGATTTCCGCCCTGGGGCTAAAGAAGCTGTTGAATTTTTTAGCCGGCGTGGTTTAATATTGGCATTAGCGTCCTCTAATATACAACGTTGGGTAGATTATTTACTTACCAAAAAAGGAGTAAAAACGTATTTCTCTGTTATTACTACCGCTGATGATGTGAATAAACCCAAGCCGGATCCGGAAATCTATTTAACTACGGCTCAACGGCTACACGTCCCGACTGAAAATTGTTTGGCTTTTGAAGACTCTGTGGCCGGAGCCACCTCTGCAATTACGGCAGGCATGCGTACATGCGTTATTCCACAAATTAAACAACCCGACACCTTTGTGCGTGAACACGCGTTTAAGGTTTACCATTCTTTGGAAGATATTTATCCGGATATGGATGAACTGTTACATTAAAAATTAATGAACGAAAGATTCAACAACCGGAACGGAAACATCCTCATGCGCCATATCTTCTTTCAATCCGATTCCGGCTGTGGTATGCAGGGGATAAGTTAAGTACTGATTTAAAAACCGGCGGCAAACATTGTTACTTTTTGCTAAGGAAAGTAAATCTTCCGGCTCCGTAAATTGCAAATCGGCAAAACGTGAATTGTGCATTTTATCCCAAAAGTCCGTAGCAATTTGCAAAACAGGATGATCCAAGCCAAATCCGGCCAATTTCATTAAGCGCAAGGTAAATGCTGCCTGAAAGGCCGCGTTAGCTCCCGAAGCGTCTAATTCTGTTAATGCTTGATAAAGCAACTGAAATTTTCCTTCGCTCGGTTGGTGTAGTGGGGTGAGGCGCATAAATAACTCGCAGAAATGGAAGGCCAACATGAGCCGCTTTAAATCGCCCCGTACGGCTGGAAAAATACAATGAATTTTTCCACCCGTCAAAGTACCTACTACGCCGCCTCGCTTTACATAAATACGCAGATCTCCACAGACAAAAAGTTCACTTAACGCTTTTAATTTGCCACTTTGGCGCAACACTCCGGGTACCCGCAAGTGAAGACGGCCATGTTCCCGTGTATACACAGAAATAATGCGGTCTGCTTCTCGGAACGGTTGACAAAATAAAACTATTCCTTGGTCGGTGAATATCATTTGTAGAAAGCATAGCAAATTTTGTGGTTCTCATTCCAGTAGACCCAGATAGTAAATAGGGCTCTTATCGCATTGTTTTTTTTTCACACATAATATAGAATCTTAAGAGTAGGAGATTAAAACTGGAGTGGATATGAAAACACATATAAGTTTATTAGTCATGTTGACGTGGTTTATACCGGTCCTGGCTTTTGCTCAAGGGAAAACCAACTTACCCGGACAAATCAAAAGAGCAACAACAGGAGCACCCACCCAAATTGAGCCGCAAGTAGCAAGAACGGTGGCTCAAGCTAAAAAACAAACCGGGTCAAATCTACCGGCGATTCCCCCTTATCAAGAGCCCCCAGCGGTTGTGATCCCCGGAGTTGGAACTGTCCAGAAATATACACTGGGGCCCAATATTAATGTAGATCATAGTAAATACACTATACAAATCCCAACTCGTCGCCAACACATGGAGCATTATACTCCAACAGATCTGATGGGTATTATTCGAAGGCATGTTATTCATCATAATTTTCAAAGCACGGCAACCCAATGGGAGAATCAACAGGGTCTCAAACATTATACGGACCAACGCAATTTGGCCCTGGATTTAAACGCATTTTATAAGGGAGAAGGAATCCGGGTAATGGATTTAATAAGTAAAACGGAGGCATTAATTTATGCGCTTCCCGTGGAAGGAATTGTGTATGAACCGTCGGGTAGAGAAGCTCGCACACTTGTACCAAGAGAAGATATTGTTGTTTTTTTCCCGGACCGAAATACCGGGCAATTGATTAAATTAGCGCCGGAAGCGTTGCGTTTCTTCACGCTAGTGGTTGATGATGCCCCTTTAGAGTAAAAATTAAAAAGGACCTCATTTCCGAAAAATTGTTTCACAATAACGTGTGAACCGTCTAATAAATACGGCCGTCTAACGAAACGGCGGTTAACTTCCGGATGGCCGTATCTCAAATACTTTGCAAATAATCTTCGGAAAAGATATAATAACTATGTGGTTTTTTTAAACCCTTTTATTAAATTAATTATAGGAGATACGCTTTTTCCAGTCTGATATATCAGGCCAGAATCAGCGTATAAAAGTAAAATGTTACCGACATACAGACCTAACAAAAGAAGACGTGCCAAACATATTGGTTTTCGAGCCCGCATGGCTACCGCCGGTGGCCGGAAAGTGTTAAGTGCCCGCAGAGCCAAAGGACGTCACGAACTTATTAGAGCCTAAGCTTTATGCAGCCAAACGGTCTGCCGCGTACCTGCCGTTTACATCTAAAACGTGATTTTGAACGTGTTATTTGCGGTGGTGTAAAATTAAATTACAATGGTATTGTATTTTGGTATGGCCGGAACGGAAAAACGTCTCCGGCTAGGTTCGCGATAGTGACGTCCCGTAAATTGGGATCTGCGGTGATAAGGAACCGTACCAAACGGCTGCTAAGGGAATCTTTCAGACTGATTCGGAAAAGTGTAGTACCTGGTGTAGATATTGTAGTGAGTCCCAGAGACTCCGTGAAATTGAGTAATGTGCAAGCAGCGCAGCAGGCGCTCACGACACTATGCGGTAAGGCCGCTTTACTCAATAGCTCTTCAGAAAAATGTGAAGAGTAATATGAAAAAGATTTCGCTTTTTTTGAAACAAATTTTGTTGTGGGGGCTGGATTTTTGTATCCGGTTTATTCGCCCACTGTTAGGGCCTAAGGGTGTATGCCGTTTCACGCCCACCTGCAGCCAATATGCTAAACAAGCGATTTCCAAGTATGGCGCGCTGAAAGGAACTTATTTATCCGTCAAGCGATTACTTAAATGCCATCCGTTTCATCCGGGTGGTTATGATCCGGTACCTTAACTTTTCTGTTTGTCTGTAAAGTGCTTCCCGTTATCTTGGATGACTCCAAGAGAAAATAGGAGTTGCTATGAACAGACAATTTTTGGCCACTATGATGTTATTCCTGCTTATTTTAACAGGATATAACCAATTCGTAGTTGTGCCACGTGCTCGTGCTGCTCAAAAAGAAGCAGAAGCACAGTTAAAAAAACAAGAAGAACGACAAACAAAATCTGGCTCCCCTTTAATCGAGACAGGGCAGACTCTGGTAGTTAAAGAACATCAAGCCGCACCGAAACCGGAAGAACTCTTTACCCTTAATCTACCTCATGCAGAGGTAACATTCTCTTCCAAAGGTGCCGGTATTAAGACCTACTTGTTCAAAGATGTATTAGGGGATGTAGATTTAACTCCGTATGAAGGAAAAGGATATTTTTCCACTTTACCGGAAGTTGATTTTACGGAGTATGCCCGTACCCAGCACTCTATCACGTTTACAGGTGATATTATCCCCGGAGTAAGTGTATTCAAAACCTACACATTTAAAGAAAACGGTATCAACCACCTTGCACTTACCTTTCATAACAAAACAGATCATGAATTAACATTGGCCCCATGGAATTGGAATTTTGGTCCCGGGTTGGCCACCGTTAAGAGCGAAATGAAAGATAATGAGCGGGAATCTAAAGCTGTTTATTTGGTACAGGAAGAAGGAAAACGTAAACCTACGTTAGAAACTTTTACCCCTAAAAGTAAACAGCCCACTTTGCCATGGATTTGGGCCGGGATTGAGAATCGTTATTTCTTAGCGGTGCTTATTCCGCAAGATTGGAAAGCAGATGCTCTTGCTACCGAGAAAATACAAATTGGTACACAAAAACGATTTTTAGGGCTTTCGCAGGGGCCTTTAGAAGGGCCGTCTCTCCAAATCAGTATGCCGGCACAATCCATTGCAGCCAAATCTGAACACACGTATGCTTCTGATTTCTATTTCGGTCCCAAAGATTATAAGGCCTTTTTACAAATGCCTTATCACTTAGAACGAAGCATTGCTTTCGGGTTTTTTGGTGCACTGGGTAAGTTAGCCCGCAATGTACTTGAATGGATTTATAGTTGGACGGGCAATTACGGTGTAGCTATTATTTTAATGACCGTTATGATTCAGATCCTCTTGTTCCGCTTTACATTGATGCAGCTAAAATCCGCTGCCCAAATGAAAAAGATTCAACCGATGATGAAGCGCATTCAAGAAAAATACAAGGGCAATGCGGAAGCTATTAACCGTGAAACATTTAATTTGTACAGGCAGTATAAAGTTAATCCGTTATCTGGTTGTTTACCGTTGTTAATCCAGTTGCCTATCTTTTTAGCACTGTTTAATGCCCTCCGTACTTCCTGGGCGTTGCACGGCGCGAAATTCGTATTTTGGATCACTGATTTGTCGTCAAAAGATCCGTATTATATCCTGCCCATTTTAATGGGGGGAGTGATGTTTTTGCAACAACGTAATTCTATGCCGGCAGGTACCGATCCGGCACAAGCAGCCATGTTTAAATACATGCCGCTTATTTTTACACTGCTGTTTATGAACTTTCCATCGGGGCTTGTACTGTATTGGTTGACCAACAGCTTGCTCACTTTTGGTATTCAAACGTTCATTAACCGCAAAATTAATCAGGCCAACTAAAGGAGTTTTAATTTATGCCAAAGAAAATTAAAATTGAAGCAAAAGCCGTTTCCGATGCCATCACCAAAGGCATTCGTCAATTAGGTTTAAGAAGAGATCAAGTAGAAGTTTCCATTTTGCAACATCCCAAAAAAGGATTCTTGGGGATTGGTTCCCGTCCCGCTATTGTAGAACTGCGTCCGAAACGTTGGAGCGGTGCTGATCTAGATGCGCAAATCTATATGGATGTTCCAAAACGTAAAGGTAATCGCCGTAATACACGCAACGGTCGTGCCAATAAATCCAACCGACACGGACGGCGTAAAATGGATAATTTAGACGTACATATCCCGCGGGAAAGAGCCCCCAAGGCAAACGAACCCCAGCTTCTGCCTTGTGATGCAATCCGAAATGCTGTTATCCCGGAAAACTTAAAAGCTCCTATGCAAGAAGCTAAAGACTATTTGCAGCAAGTCTTAACGCATATGGGTGTACAAGTTGAAAATTTAAATGTATGGTGGGATGAAAAACAACAACGTATCTTGCTCACTTTTGATTGCGATCATCCGGCCATTGTAATTGGTAAAGAGGGAAAAACATTGGAAGCAATACAGTATTTATCAACTTTATCTTTGAGCCGTCATTTTGACAAGCCCATTTCTGTCATTACAGATACGCAAAATTATTGGCGTAAAGCAGAAGATAAACTGGATGCCGAAATTGAAAAAGGAATTTCTCTTATCAAAAATGGCCACAGTGTATTTCGTTTTCGCCCCATGTCGGCTCAATTACGCCGCTATATACACCGGGCAATAGAAGGAAATGAATTTGTCACAACCGCTTCGGAAGGGGAAGGCAAATGGCGTAAAGTTACTCTACGCCCTACGGAAAAAGTAGCTGAACTACTTAATGCAAACAAAGCTCCGGCTGATTTTGTACCTGGAGTAATTGGGGAAGATGTTCCTCAAGAAACATCTATTGTAACCGAAACGGCCGTTACGGAACAACAGCTGACTACTGAACAATCTGTAGAACCTGTCAATGTCCAAACGGAAGAAACCGTTTTAACGGAAACGGCGGTTAGTGTAGCCGTTCCTACGGAAACTACCGAAACTACAACCTCCACAACAGCAACAAACGATACTGTTGATTGTGGACCGTTGTTTGCCAATGTAGGTACAGAATCAACAGAAAACAAGTAATTTGTACTTTTGAAAAAGAAACCTGCTCTAATTGCCAGAGCAGGTTTTTTTATATCAATCATTTACCCACTTTTATAACCATAAAATACTTCTAAAAAGATAGTGCGAATAGACCCTAAAATTGATAAAATATATCTATGGAATCTACCATCTGTGCGCTAGCCAGCGGACAGGGGGGGGCTGTGTCGTTAGTTCGGTTATCGGGCCCCGACGCGCTGGTAATAACTCATACGCTTATTTCCAAAACGGTTCTTTTAGAACCGCGACATCAGACTTTTTGCCGTATTTATGACGGGAAATCGGTATTAGATAAAGCTTTGGTGACCTATTTCAAAGCGCCTCATTCTTTTACCGGGGAAGAAGTGATAGAATTTGCCTTGCACGCCTCCCCATATATCACCGGAAGAGTATTGGAACTATTGTGTCAGGCAGGAGCTGTACCCGCACGACGGGGGGAATTCTCACAACGAGCTTTCTTAAATGG
>CACYBL010000090.1 GCA_902772695.1 uncultured Elusimicrobium sp. | reverse complement strand
CGGGAGTGGCCGGGATTATTGGAGCACGCGGAGTACGGTTTATCGGAATCGCTCCGGAGGCACAGTTATTCATTTACAAAATAGATGATGGAAGCCGGCTTATCGGACCACAAGCCATTGTGTCTGCTATCAACACGTTACTAGCCTATAATCAAGAGAATCCTGAACAAAAAGTAGCGGTGCTTAATTTAAGTTACGGAGTACACGGTGGGGGAAATGTGGCGTTGACTCATGCTATTAACCGAGCTTATGAATCCGGTGTATTGATTGTTTGCCCGGCAGGAAATTTAGGGTTCCCGGGTGTTCATTATCCGGCTAATTTAGCAAGCACCGTTGCCGTTGGCGCCATGGCTGCAGATACCACTCATGTTTATTTCAATTCTTCTTTCGGTCCGGAAATTGATTTTATTGCGCCCGGCGATCGTATCTATACGGTTGATGCGGATGGCGGATATACCTTGATGAGCGGAACTTCTGCGGCCGCAGGATTTGTCAGTGCGTCTGCGGCTTTAGCTGTGGAAGGATTTAAACGGAAATACGGTCGTTATCCAAGTGTTGATGAGATTAAAAAAAGTTTAATAGACGCCTCCGTACAAATGCCCGGTGTCCCGCGTGAAAAACAAGGATATGGGTTCATTGATGTGCAAAAATTAGAAGAACAATTTAAATAATTAAGTAATATAAAGCTCCGCGTTCGCCTTAGATTTGCTAAAATATATTCTATGAGCAGAATTTCTCTTTATCAAGATTATGATGTGCCGCAAGATTTACAATTTAAGACAGCGGACATTATTCGCATGGGTGGGCTGAAATGTTCGTGTGTGCTAAGCCCAAAAGATTTTGAAACTATTTTTGAACGCCCCAATCGTATAACACAAGTTGAGGTGAAATTATCGTTCTCTCTTGCAAGTAAAGAAATTTTGGTGCAGGGTAAGGTACAAGGCAAACGGGAGATTGAATGCGCCCGTTGCCTCAAGAGAGTATCCCAACCGTTTAGTGAAGAATTTTTAGAAACTTATAGCAATAAGTTAGAAATAATTGATATAATGTTTCTTGTACGGCAAACATTGGCCTTAACCGAAGAAATACGCTTTCTTTGCAAGCCGGACTGCCGAGGAATTTGCCCTATGTGCGGTCAGGATTTAAATGTTGCCTCGTGCAACTGTAAGCCGGTGAATTTGTCGCCTTTTGCAGTGTTAAAAGGAAAATTTAAATAATAATTCTTTAGAATTGTTCTAGAGTAAAACAGGAGTAATATCAATGCCTAATCCAAAGAAAAAACATACTCGTTCCCGCCGGGACATGAGAAGATCTCACAACTCAGGAGTGGAACTTCCGCAGCTCGTGGCTTGCCCAAATTGCAAATCACCCCGTCTGCCGCATAATGTTTGCCCGACTTGTGGTTTTTACAAGGACCGCGTTGTAGCAGCCCCAAAAGCCAAAAAGACGGAAACAACAACCGAAGCTAAATAATAATTCTGTATGAAAATAGCCTTGGACGCTTTAGGCGGCGATTTTGGTGCAAAACCCAACATATTGGGTGCCTTAAAAGCCATTAAGAAAGATCCCAAATTAGAGATCCTTTTAGTGGGTGATGAGGGTGTTTTGCGTCAAGAATTGCAAGCGCAAGGATACAAAGAATTACCCGCGCGTTTGTCCATTGTGCATGCTCCCGAGACTATTGATATGGGAGCCGAACCCGCTAAAGAGTGCCGCAGTAAAAAAAATGCCAGTATCGTGGTATGTGCTGATTTAGTGCATAAGCATGAAGCCGATGCCTTTGTGTCCGCCGGACACTCTGGCGCGGCTATGGTGGCGGCCCTGTTTGGCATGGGCCGTATTAAAGGGGTACAGCGTCCGGCTATTGCTACGCCCATGCCTACCTATCAAGGTGTGAGCTTGCTTTTGGACGGTGGTGCCAATGCCGATTGTAAACCCATTCACCTCTTGCAGTTTGCGGTGATGGGATCTGCTTACATGCAGAAAGTATTTGATATCCCGGCACCTTCCGTGGGTATATTATCCATCGGCGAGGAAGAAACCAAAGGCAATATGCTTGTTAAACATACCGTACCGCACATGCGTGAAATTGGTATTAATTTCCGCGGAACAGTAGAAGGACGTGATGTAAATACGGGTGAAACAGATGTAATTGTATGTGACGGTTTTGTAGGAAATATCGTACTGAAACTGGCCGAAGGATTAGCCAAAACGATGATCCGGATGATTAAACGTGAAGTTAAAAAGCGTCCGTTGGCAATCTTGGGAGCCATACTTTCTTTAGGTGCGTTTAAAGCGGTTAAAAAGCATACAAATCCGGATTCGTATGGCGGGGCTCCGTTGGTAGGGGTAAATGGTGTGGCAATTATTGCGCACGGACGTTCGAACGAAGTGGCTATTTTGAATGCTATCAAAACAGCCGCCCGATTGGTAGAAAAAGATTTTATCGGAGATGTGGCCGCCAAAATGGCTGCACTTAAACCAACTTTTGATAGTATTGAGAAAGAAATACACGAGGAAAAATAATAATGGCCGATTTTAATGGCAAGAGTGTAATTGTTACAGGTGCTTCACGCGGGATAGGTTTTGCGTTGGCTGAGTCATTTGCCCGTGCAGGGGCCAATGTAGCTATTTGTGCGACCCAAGAAAAATCCTTGCATGAAGCCGCTGCTAAACTTTCTTCTTTCGGTACTAAAATTTATACACAAGTTGTTAATATCACTTCCTCTGAGAATTGTGATGATTTTGTACAAAATACGGTGAAAACATTTGGTTCACTGGATGTATTGGTAAATAATGCAGGCATTACGAAGGATAATTTAACTGTCCGCATGAACGAGCAAGACTGGGATGATGTATTGGATGTAAACTTAAAAGGAACCTTTTTAATGTCTAAAGCCGCGTTAAAGGTGATGTTTAAAAAACGTTGCGGCTCTATTGTAAACATTTCTTCTGTTGTAGGAGAAATGGGAAATCCGGGGCAGGCCAATTATGTAGCCAGTAAGGCCGGAATCATCGGGTTAACTAAGACGTTAGCTAAAGAATTTGGTGGGCGCAATGTCCGGGTAAATGCCGTTGCACCTGGTTTTGTACAGACGGCCATGACGGACGCTCTGCCGGAAGAAGTAAAAAATAAAGCATTGGAAGCGATTGCATTAAAAAGATTTGCTTCCGTGCAAGATATTGCCCGTGCGGTGTTGTTCTTGGCGGGTGATGACGCCTCGTATATCACGGGGCATGTGCTTGCCGTAAACGGCGGGCTGTATATGTAGATTTTGAGGGGAAACCCTTCTAAAAAAAATACGGAGGACAACATGTCTGTAGAAAACGTACAAGAAAGAGTTAAAAATATCATCGTGGAACAATTGGGTGTAGAAGCAGATCAAGTAAAACCCGAAGCCCAATTCGTCAACGATTTAGGTGCGGATTCCTTGGATACCGTGGAACTCATCATGGCTTTGGAAGATGAATTTGATATTGAAATTCCCGATGAAAAAGCCGAAAAAATCAAAACTGTTGGCGAAGCCGTTTCTTATATTGAAGCAAACGCGAAAAAATAAAAGTGTACACGGATATTGAAAATATCATCGGGTATCGCTTTACCAACAAAGACTTTTTAAAGGAAGCACTCACTCATAAATCTTTTGCAGGGGAACACCGTGGCGTAAAACATAACGAACGGTTGGAATTCCTGGGAGATAGTATATTAGGTGCCATTGTTGCAGATTATATTTACAACCAATGCCCTCATGTAGAAGAGGGGGTGCTTTCTAAAATTAAGTCTAATTTGGTATCTAGGCGCAACCTCTATTTGTGGGGTAAACAAATGGAGCTGGGGCGTTTTATGCTACTTGGTCACGGAGAAATTGCCACAGGCGGACGTGAGCGAGATAGCATCATTTCCAATGCGGTTGAGGCCGTGATTGGGGCCGTATACTTAGATGGCGGGTATGCGTCGGCTGAAGCAGTCATTTTGCCCTGGGTGCGCACACAAACGCTGGCTCAAGATGCCCAAGATTTCAAAAGCATGCTTCAAGAGCACTTGCAAAAACAAGGTACTCTCACCCCAGAATATGAAATTATTCAAACAGTTGGCCCGGAACATGACAAAATTTTCACCGTCAGGGTCAGTTTAGCCGGACGCGAGCTTGGCGTCGGTAAAGGCCATAATAAAAAATTAGCGGAGCAAGCAGCAGCTCAGAATGCGTTTGAACGCATGAAGTCGTAAGCAGGGGATTCTATGTCTTTATCTACAAAATCAACAACTGGTTCCGGTACGCCTAGTCGTAAAAAGAGGGGGCTGTCATCTTTTGTAGCTAAAAAACCGTTACTCTCCTTACTCATTATTGCGGCACTTCCGATAGTACTGTTGTTGGCTTTTACTTTTAAGAGTAGTTATTATGCGGATTCGTTTAATCAAAAAGATCATCTTATTGTTCGCCGCCAAGCTGATTTGGAATTGGCAGACCAAGCAACCGCCTTTTTACAAAAACGCGATACAGCAGGATTTTCAGATTTGCTAGAGCGGAAAATAAAAAAGAATCTTGATATAGTCAACAGTAAAGGAGATCCTCTTTTATTGGTAGCTGCAACATTGGGGAATCTGGAAGCTGTAAGACAATTAGTTTTGGCCGGAGCAGATGTAAACATCAAAAATGCTTTCACCAATGATACCGCCTTGTTGCGTGCATTGTATTATACAGATAGTACTGATATCGTCCGTTTATTAGTTTATTCCGGCGCAGATATTAATGCTGTCAATAATTATAAACATTCGCCTCTATTTTTAGCATTAGAAAAACAACGCGCAGAATTAGTGGATTTATTTCTTTCAAGCGGTGTTTCGGAAGGGTTGAATAGTGATTACTTATTCCGTGCTTGTGCGAAAAAGAATCACCTTGGGGTACTTGCCATGTTAAAGGGCGGAGTTGATCCCAATGTAAGTAACGAAAAAGGAAATACTCCTTTGATTATTTCATCTTCTTTGGGGGATTTTCCTAACGTGTTGGAATTGCTTGCCTACCGGGCTGATATCAATGTGGCCAATCGGGATGGAAATACACCTCTTATTTATGCAGCACGGTATAATCATCCCAAAGTCGTGCGCGAATTGCTAAAACCGCAAACGTTGCAAACTCCGGCGGATGTGAATACACAAAATAAATTAGGGCAAACGGCTTTATATTGGGCCGCCATCCGAGGAAATGTGGAAGTTGTCAAACGTTTGTTGGCCGCGGATGCGGATACTACCATTGCTGCTAATGACGGCTTAATTCCTTATGCGGCGGCTCGCAAACATAATCAAAAAGAGGTGCTCCCCTGGTTTGAAAAAGATTTAACAGAAGTTAAAAATGATGTGATTGAACAAGATAATGCCGAATTGGTGGCTCAAGCCAAAGCGGAGGGGTGGGAAATTCCAAACGCCCAGGAACAAGCCGCCGTAGTGACGGATGCAGATATTTTTAAGGCTGCCCAGACGGGAGATGTAGATCTGGCACGTCGTGTTATTGCCCAAAACAAAGGCGTTGTATTTGATAAAGATAAATCCGGCGATTCTCCGCTTTTGGTAGCCGTACTAAATGGCCAAACGGAGATGGTAGATTTCCTCCTTATGAACGCTGCGCGTTTATTTGAGGCATCTGCCCGAGGGAATGTCTTCCATATAGCTGTACAGACACAAAATGCGAACATGTTAAAGCACTTAGTACAACTTGCCCGTCAAGAAGGCCGATTAGCCATGATGTTGGAATATAAAGCTAATTTAGCCGGTCAAAAACAACTTACTCCCTTAGGTTTAGCAGCTGTGAATTGTAATAAAGAGTTGTACGATTATTTGATTTCCGTAGGGGCTAAACCGGGTGTACACGCCACTTCGCCCAATATTTTAGGGATTAGCTCTCCGGTAGATTTAATGGCCAAATGCAAAGCTAAACCTACGCAAGCCAAACAATTGACCTCCAAAAAGAAGAAATAGAAACAGTTTCCTTATCTTGTTTTCCAAGGCCCAGTTCAAACTGGGCCTTTTGACCCTTGCACATTCCCATTATATAACATAGAATCGTCAATATGAAGGCGTTTACTTACTTACTTACTTACTGATAATTGTTTGCTTGATTTTCCCGCTTGGCTTGCATGCCCAAAACTTACCCAAAGCATTATCCCGCGTTGGGAAAGCTACATCGCAAGAAATACGCGTCAGCGTGGCTGGGTATTTTCACCAATTGGGAAGCAGCAAATTGGCCGAGCGGGAGGCCGCTATTCCGCCCTTGGTGGCTCCGGATTTACGCCGGAAGGTACGTGCCGCGCTTCCTCCGCCCAAACGTTCTCTTGAATCATTGCAATTGGAGGCCAATGCATGGGGTGTTTCTGAAGACGAATTGAAAAAAATGACGCGCGAAGAATTAGAAGGCCTTGTAACTACATATCAAGTTTTCTTTAAAATCGTAAAAATGCCGCAACAAATTGCAAAAAAAGAATTATCGGCAGAACAAAATTCTTTTACGAGAAATGATGAAATATTCATGCCAGGGATTGCTAAAAAACAACGACCTCAAATTATACCATGGGAATTCCAGCAGCCCGATTTCTTTCTGGGTAATTATTTGCCTCTTGATTACAACGAGCCGTTCCACCCGAGCGTCAAATCTCTACGCATCTTGTTGATAAGTGATGACTTTGATATTATAAGCCGTATAAGAAATGCAGAATATAAAATGGAAAATATACACATTGATATAGAGGAGCGTGTTGATATTGGAACGAAACACCTGCAAGACCCAGAAACGAAGTACGATATTATCGTTACCGATTTTGCCGTACCTGGTGGACAATTTGACCGGGGTGCTTACGATGTGGGCATGTATGTGTGGAATAAAAAACTAAATATTCCGGTAATTCTACTGACTAAAGCAGATGTCGGACTCGTTTCGGCACTGATGCACAATATCGTCGGACAATACCCTTATTTGCAAACAGTAAATGACGCTCACCAATTTTTTAATTATTTAAGTAATATTGTTGCTACGGGAAAAGCATACCCAAATGAATTACCACCGCTATTGTATTATAAACAACGACTTAAAGAATTAGACCGGGCTATTAAACAAGACCCGGATAATCGGTACCTTTATGAACAACGCGGCAACGTAAGACGCATTTTAGGTGATCTCAAAGGCGCCAGCGCAGATCGTGAAAAATCCGAAGAATTATTCTATTCAAAACATTAAATTAATAATTCCCTTGGTACTAAAAAGCCCTGTGCTAATGCACAGGGCTTAATTTTTTAGTTCTCGTCAAAATTAGGGATGTATTTTATCCATCATACGTGCAAACGGAATAGTTTCACGCACGTGTTGGAGGCCACATACCCAACGTACCATACGTTCAATTCCCATCCCAAACCCTGCGTGGGGGACACTGCCGTATTTGCGTAAATCCAAATACCAGCTGTACCCTTCGGGGTCTAATCCTTGTTCTTTAATGCGCGCTAGCAAGGCCTCATAATCGGCCTCTCTTTCACTACCGCCGATAATTTCTCCGGCCCCTTCCGGCCCGATAACGTCCACAGCCAAAACTACTTTGGGGTTCTTCGGGTCGCGCTTCATGTAAAACGCTTTAATGGCAGTGGGATAGCGGTGAATCATAATAGGTGTGTCGTAATCTTCACCCAATAAGGTTTCTTCATCCCCGCCGATATCTCCGCCCCACGGGGTGTCATTTCCCTTTTTATGCAAGATTTCAATTGCATCTGTATAATCAATACGAGGGAATTTTTTCTCTACGGTGGCTTGCAATTTGGAAGTATCGCGCTCCAAAATTTTCAAGTCGGCTGCGCGGTTTTTTAATACTTGCGCGACGATATATTTAATAAAATCTTCGGCCAGATCCATATTATCATCCAAATTATTGTAGGCAACTTCCGGCTCTACCATCCAAAATTCGGTGAGGTGGCGGCGCGTTTTGGATTTTTCGGCGCGGAAAGTAGGCCCGAAACAATACGTTTTTCCTAACGCCATGGCCGAGGCCTCGCCGTAAAGTTGACCGCTTTGGGATAAAAAGGCCTTTTCGCCGAAGTAATCGGTTTCAAATAGCGTGCTTGTGCCTTCGCACGCGGCAGGAGTTAAAATAGGGGAATCTGACAAGATAAACCCATTGTTGTGTAAATACTCACGGATTGCGAAAATGATTTCATCACGTACACGTAAAATAGCCGTTTGCCGTGCCGAACGCAACCACAAGTGGCGGTTTTGCATCAGAAAATCCGGGCCGTGTTCTTTGGGGGAAATCGGATAGTCTTTGGCCATTTGTACGACTTCTAAATTCTTTACACCAAGTTCAAACCCTAACGGCGAACGTTTATCTTCACGCACCGTCCCGGTAACAATGATGGAGGATTCCTGAGTCACTTTATCACCCAATTCAAATTGTTCGGGGGAAACTTCACCTTTAAACATGACACATTGGATAATACCGCTTCCGTCGCGTAACTGTAGGAAATGCAATTTGCCGCTGGAGCGTTTGTTATATAACCAACCATGCAAAGTAATTTCTTGACCCAAGTGCTGGCCAACTTCATTGACGCGAATTTTATGTAACATAAGGACCTCTGACCTAAAAAAGTATTACTTTATTTTATCTTTTTCCAAGTGAAAAGTGAATATAGGACCGTTTTTAAATATTTTTACCACACAAATGTTGTACAATAAACGAGTACCATGTCCATGTGTCGGATTGATAGGAGATAGAATGAATGTAAAATCTGGTTTTACACTTATTGAATTATTGGTAGTAGTGCTTATTATCGGTATATTGGCTTCTATTGCTCTGCCACAATACAAGATGGCTGTGCTTAAAAGCAAAATCTCAACTTATTTATCACTGTTAAAATCTATTCGTGAGGCACAGGAAGTATATTACTTAGCCAATGGAGAATATGCCGTAGATTTACGGGAGTTGGCTATTGATCTCCCCGCCAATTGTGTGCTGTCTTCTGATCACCCAATTGGTAACGAGTGGACTTGCGGTAGTGATTTTTATATAGATAATGCCGTAATTGATGGTACTTCCCCAACGACAACCCCTTATGGCGTGGTTTATCTAGAGTATTGTCCCGGTGCCAACGCGGCGTGGACCACGTGCAGAGACCGCAGAGACTTTTTGATTGGTTTTATTTATCAACACAGTGCAGAATATACGCCCCAGGGATTGGCCGGGAAAATTCGTTGTTCTTCTTATAATCACTCTGCCCTAGGCAAACAAGTCTGCAGAAATTTGTCCGGATTAGTGGATGTATATGTTGAAATGTAATATCTGAGCAAAAAATTGGTTGGAGGCAAAATGAATTTAAAATCTGGTTTTACACTTATTGAATTGTTGGTAGTAGTACTCATTATCGGTATATTGGCTTCTATTGCGCTACCACAATACAAGATAGCTGTGCTTAAAAGCAAAGTCTCAGCTTATTTACCACTGCTAAAATCTATTCGTGAGGCACAGGAAGTATATTACTTAGCCAATGGAGAATATGCCGTAGATTTACGGGAACTGGATGTGGCCCTACCTGCCCATTGTACGTTGTCTACCGATAATCATATAGGCAATGAATATTTTGGCAATGAATGGTCTTGCGGGAATGATTTTTATTTGGACAACGGCATTAACAGTACTGTGTCCCCTGCAACTCCTAATGGAGTGGTTTATCTAGAGTATTGTCCTGGAGCTAACAGTAGTTGGCATGATTGCAATGATCGGCGCGATTTTCTGTTAGGTATGATTT
>CACYBL010000089.1 GCA_902772695.1 uncultured Elusimicrobium sp. | reverse complement strand
CTACCCTATCAACTTCCCTATGACTTAAAAAATAAAATTACCCGCTTGGCAGAAGAGCTTAAAGATAAAAAGATGCGCAAATATGAGAAAAAGGAAGCTTTACGAGAACGTCAAGGACAAGAAGAAAAACGCGAGACCGAGTCCTATAAGAGAGATAAAAGCCAAATCGAGCAACGCTATGATCGTGAATTGTCCGAGTTAAACCGCAAGCACGATCGTGAAATGGACGAAATTAAGCGCAAATATGAGCGTGAGATTAGCTCCGTAGAGAATTCCGATAAATACACGAAAGAAAGATTGGAAAGAGAGATTAAAGATTGCCAAAAAGAAATCCAAGAATGGCAACGCAATAAAAATAGATAAGCATATGAGTCCTGTAAGGAACGCCACGCAAGTAGAGGTGGCTGCGCTCCTTACGGGGCAAGGGCATCGGATACTA
Source organism: uncultured Elusimicrobium sp. (assembly GCA_902772695.1). Taxonomy (GTDB): domain Bacteria; phylum Elusimicrobiota; class Elusimicrobia; order Elusimicrobiales; family Elusimicrobiaceae; genus Avelusimicrobium. The sequence continues at coordinate 2,668 of CACYBL010000089.1, read as the reverse complement.
TCTGGTGCCCTAAATTTTCTAAAATATATGCAGATTATTTAATATGGGTGGCGCACTAGTGACTTTACTTATCATTGCGATAATTGGTTTTTTTTATTTTCTGCCAACTCTCGTTGCCTACGACAGAAAAGTAGAAGGACGAGGATGGATTTTACTTGCCAATATATTCTTCGCCGGAACAGGTATCGTATGGATTATCCTGCTTATATGGGCAGGATCTGCGCAGAAAGGGAAGAAGGATGATTAAACTAACTGCAGTCCAAGGCGATATCACGAAACTCAAAGTAGATGCCATCGTAAATGCCGCTAATCACACGCTATTAGGTGGTGGAGGCGTTGATGGAGCCATACATCGTGCCGCAGGGCCGGAATTGCTCAAAGAATGCCGCACGCTTGGTGGTTGCCCTACCGGACAAGCCAAAATAACCTCTGCCTATAATTTGCCTTGTAAATATGTGATTCACACGGTTGGTCCCGTTTGGTACGGTGGGGCGCATAATGAGATGAAAGACCTTTTTAATTGCTATACAAATTCTATGCGATTAGCAGAAGTCTATGGTTGTGAAACCGTTGCCTTTCCTTGTATTTCTACAGGAGTGTATCGTTTCCCAAAAGAACATGCCGCCCAGATAGCCATAACCGCTATAAAACAAATATCTTCCTCATTAAAAGCGGTAAAGGAAATAACCTTTGTTTGCTTCTCTGAGGAAGATAAAAAAATCTACGATAAATTGTTATAACTGCAAAACTTCTTCTACTTTTTCTATATTAGAACGCATTGTGCCAATTCGTTCAATCGTATTCATTAAATCGTCGTTGTTTAATACAAGATTTTTATCCTTATCAAATGCTTGTATTGCTACCGCAGGCATATTGGCGGTAATCTTGGTCGCTAGCATTTCTTGAACTGGGGCAATTTCTTCCACCTCGCTAACATGGGCTTTTTTCCCAGGAGCCAAAGGCGGAAAGTCCACCAGGAACATGGCCATTTTCACATTAGGTTGTGGCTCAAAAGTCTCGCGGGCCATAATCTGCAACGCAGATATAGTTTTATCGGTCTTGTTCTCGATGTCCATTTCTTTAGCGTGCGTATCTTTATTGTATTTGAGATTAGTAATAACGATTTTGTTTAGCTCCTTATTATCAGTAGCCAAAGTGGGAATACCAACAATGCTGAGCTCTGCTAAATATTGTTTAAAGCCGTCTACCATTCCGCCCATATCTTCTTCAAAAAAAGCCAATGCTTCTTTATAGTTTTTACCGTTTAACTGCGGAGCAAGGTCTTCGAATGCTTCCTGAGAAGGAATTTGGAACTGCTCGTAAAAAGCCGCGCATCCGTCAAATTTAAGTTTTTTGTCTGCTGGAACAGATGCAGATACCACCTTCAAACTTTCTATCAGTTTTTCCTGCGAAGAAGCGTCTAATACAGGTAGATTCTGAGTGTTGGTAGTGGTTTGTCCACACCCCCCTAGGAAAAATATTCCCAAACACAAAACGAACAATAATTTTTTCATTTTTTCTTACTCTCTCCAAATATCATATCAATAATCGTCCGGCCAATTTTTCTTTCTACTCCGCCCTTGGTCAAAGGGATTCCGGTCTTCTTAGCTACTTTGCCTTTGAGACCGCTTATGCCTAACATTCTTTTCCATGAAAATGAAAATCCGTGTTTTTTGCCCATGGGTTTACCTCTTGGCTATCTGTGGGCCTTACGCCACAACCATGGTTCCTGGGCTGTAGGATTAGACCACAGACCAATTTTAGCGGTCCGAGCTTGTGTCTCCAACTCTTTCCAATGATTACACTCTGGTATCTTGCAATAGGCAGTATAAAGCCATACCATTCCGGCTTTCAACATTTCTTCTGCCACCTCTTTCCCGTCAATGTTAATCCTGCCAACATTCCGGCCATAACGGTCAATGTCCATTACACTAACAGCTATATCTTTGCCTGCTACAAGACTCGCTAATTTCTCCCGAGATTTATTGCCGAAATCCTGTGCTTTTTCCGGTGCATCAATACCATAGAGTCGAATTTTGTTTTGAGTGTTTCGGGCATCTAAAATGGTGATAGTATCGCCATCTGCCACACGAATCACTTTGCCTGTAATAACCTTTATTGGCTCGGTATTATTTGAATGGTTTCTACTGGCAGAAACCGCCACGAGCGTGGCGGATATAAATATAAAAATACAAATAAATAGTTTCTTAATCATTATTGCGCTCGTTTACGCACTCTTTTGATAGGTCGGAAAACATTTACGACTTTTCCAACGATTTCTAAGTCCTGTTTCTTTTTGGTCAGCGTTTTACACTTTGGATTGTCCGGAACGAGGTCAACGGTGGTTTCATTGATATACATTCTTTTAATTGTGCTAAACTCCGAAGAAATTCTTGCTAACACTACGTCCCCATTGCGAGGCGTAACATCGGGATCAATAATAATGTAATCGCCATCATAAATGGAGTTTCTTAAATCGTCTGGATTTTCCATGCAACAGCCTTCTACTTTAATGGCAAATTGATGTTCTCCGGTTTTGGGAAATCTGATATAGGTTTCTTCGTTTTCTTCTAGGATAAACTTTTCGTTTGTGGCAGATGAAATACCCAACACAGGAATAAATTCCGTTTCTTTGGAAGTGCGTTTTAAGTAGTCTTGGGTGGTTTCT
>CACYBL010000088.1 GCA_902772695.1 uncultured Elusimicrobium sp. | reverse complement strand
TCTCCAATTGTGGAATGGCTGTTCCTAAACCGGAGCCGGCAATCAGAGCAATTTCCGGCTTAAAATGTTTTGTCTTCTCGTTAATAAAATCTACAATTTTTCTGATTTGTTCAAGTTGTGGCATGGTCCATCCTCCTTTTATAAAGTGGTTCTGGCAGGCACAAAGGCGTTAGGTATGTGTTCCACTTTGTCCGGCAAGACCCCTATTATGTCAAATCTTATACTATCAAATTTTGCGGAAGTTGATTTGATGTATTGGGCAGCGGCTAGGGCTATGCGTTTCTGTTTGGCTGGAGTTACCGCGGCTAACGGACCGCCAAAAGCCATAGAAGTACGTGTTTTGACTTCCACAAATACAAGAGTTGTTTTATCTTTTGCGATAATATCTAGTTCTCCACCGGCTACAGCAAAATTGCGTGATAAAATTTGATATCCTTTGCCCACTAAAAAATGTTCGGCACGATCTTCGCCGCAGTTTCCCAGATGACGTGTGTTCATAGAAATAAATCCGGCGGTTGCATGAGTTTACGTACAGGGGCAAAGGAAGTACGGTGTTCTTTGCAAGGCCCCAATTCCCGCAGGGCTTGCATATGTTTGGGGGTGCCGTATCCTTTGTGCCCTGCAAAATTATAGCCGGGATAAATCGTATCCAGTACGGCCATATAACGATCTCTTGTTACTTTGGCAATAATACTGGCTGCGGCAATTACCAAAGAATACGCGTCACCATCTATGATAGGTTGCTGCCGCATTTTTAGCCCGGTTACTGCGTGAGGCCCGTCTACCAAAGCTACTGCATGCGGAATAGATAGAAATTTTTGGCTGGCGCGGCGCATCGCTAAAAAAGTAGCTTGCAAAATATTAAGTTGGTCTATCTCCGCAGCACTGGCAAAACCGACGCCGTACAAAATATTTGCATGGGTCAAACGGGTAAAAAGCTCATCACGTTTAGCGGCCGTCAGTTTTTTACTGTCATTTACATCAGCAAAAGAAGGACTTAATTCGGGCGGAATATAACAGGCACAAGCTACTACCGGTCCGGCCAACGGACCTCGTCCCGCTTCATCAATCCCTAATAAGAAAGTAGATTCTAATCGCTGGGCCTGATTTTTATCAAAATCAAACAAGGATTGTGGTTGCATATGTCTATTATACTTAAAATTTTAGTCTTGTGCCGATGATAAAACCCCCGGATAACGCGTTTATCCGGGGGTTATATTCGGAGTTTAATTATTCCTTAGAACAATTATTTCGCCTCTTGCACCGTTTCGGTCGTTTCTTCGGCCGAATCGGCGGTGGTGTTGGTTTTCTTTACTTCTTGCAAGCGGGCGGCTTTACCGGACAATTTGGTTAAGTAATTGAGTTTTGCACGGCGTACTTTGCCGACTTTTAATACTTCAATACTGTCCACCCGGGGAGAGTGTACCGGGAAAATACGTTCCACCCCTACACCAAACGAAATTTTGCGTACAGTAAATGTTTCACCAATGCCGCTACCTTTGCGGGCAATAACTACGCCGTCAAAAGCCTGTAAACGTTCGGTATCGCCTTCTACTACTTTTACTTTTACGCGCACCGTATCGCCGGCTTTGAAAGACGGGACATTGGTTTTGAGATTGTGTTTAATATCATTGATATTCATAAAACTTACTTCCTCCGAATTATTTTTTTCTTCACGGCCTTTTTTACTTGTTGAGAGGCGTTAGACAGTAAATCAGGCCTTAACTGTTTTGTTATTTGTAAAGATTGTTCGTGTTTCCACTTTTCTATTTCTTTGTGGTTCCCATTGAGTAATACTTCCGGAACCCGTTTCCCACGCCATACTTCAGGGCGGGTATACTGCGGGGCTTCCAACAGCCCTTGCTCAAACGATTCGTTTGAAGTTACATCTTGCTTTTTAAAAGTTCCCTTTTGCAACCGGGTAATGGCATCTATCATCACACAAGCGGCTAATTCGCCACCGGTTAAAATAAAATTGCCTAAAGAAACTTCTAAATCCACCTGCGGATAAATCCGTGCATCTATGCCTTCGTAATGCCCGCATACAAAAATCAGGTGGCGTTTTTTAGCTAACTTTTTGGCCAGATTTTGGTCAAAAGTTTTGCCACGCGGGCTGGTTAAAATAACAAACGAAGTCTTTTTACGTAACTTCTTAATTGCCTGATACAACGGTTCGGCCTTCATGAGCATCCCGGGGCCACCGCCGTAAGGGCGATCATCAATGGTTTGGTGCTTGTCCGTGGTAAATTGCCGCGGACTCAGCGTCCCCACTTTAATTATCCCTGCTTTACGCGCTCGTCCAACAATACTGTGGGAAAGCGTCTGGTCTACCATTTCTTCAAAAGCAGTGATAACGTCAATTTTCATTAGTCTTCCAGCTTTAAGGTAACTTTTTTATCCTGTTTGGCACCGGCTGCACTTAGTACGGTACGCACCGCTTTGATAATACATCCGTCTTTGCCAATAACTTTACCTTTATCTGCTGCATCCACTTTGGTGGATAGATAAATCTTATCTTCTTCTACTTTTTCTTCTACCACAACCTGATCGGGTGTAGAAGAAAGAGATTTAAGAAGTAGCGTTGCGAGTTCTTTCATAACGCGCCTCGCTGTTTATTTCGCGTTGACTTTTTTAATCAAACTAGCAACGGTTTGAGACGGTTTTGCACCGACTTTTACCCAATATTCCACGCGAGGCATATTGAGCTTAATTTGTTCGGCGGTTTCCGGATTGCACGGATGATATTGCCCTAATACTTCCTTTGCTTCTTTACCGACCGCGGAAGATTTTTCAATCGCGACGATTCTGTATTGAGGTTGGGCTTTTTTACCGACTCTCTGTAATCTAATTACTACTGCCATTATAACTCTCCTTATGTCGCTTTTACTTACTGTAAAAGACTTGATATTATTTGCCTGAGACAGCCTGTCTGATTTGATTGAGGGCTAGTACAGGGTCCTCGGCACTAAAAATTGCATTTCCAGCTACCAACGCATTCGCTCCGGCTTGAACCACTAAATGAGCTGTTTGAATGTTAATACCTCCGTCTACTTCCAGCCAAATCGGCCGGTTGCATGACTGGATGAGCTTTCGCACTTGTTCAATACGTTGGGGGGAGTCGGGCAAGAAAGATTGCCCGCCAAAACCCGGGTGAACGCTCATTATCAAAATTAAATCTACCTGATCTAATACCGGGGCGATCACTTGAGGATCGGTCTGCGGTTTAATAGAAACGCCGGCCTTAACACCCAACCGGTGAATTTGTGCCAACGCATCAGATAAATTGCCGTTTGCTTCAGCATGTACAGTAAGCAAATCGGCACCTGCCTTTGTAAACGGCTCTAAAAAGGGAATAGGATTCTCTACCATTAAATGTACATCTAACGGCAGAGTTGTTTTTCCACTCAAAGAACGAACCAATGCCGGACCGAAACTTAAATTCGGTACGAAATGACCATCCATAATATCTACGTGCAGCCAATCCGCTCCGGCTTTTTCCATGCGACCCACTTCGTTTCCCAATTGCCATAAGTCTGCAGACAGGATAGAGGGCGCAATAGATATTCTACCATTTGCGGAGGGAATTTTGGAAGTCATTTTTATAAGATCTCCCGTTCTCGTACCAATACTCCGTCGGTAAAAATACGCAAGGTGGCGGTTCCTGCATAAGGAATTTCTAAGTCAATTTTGGAACCGGGTTGTTTGCTTTCGTTAAGTACTTCTGTTTCTCCGGCTTCATCTTCCAATACAACGCGCACATGACTGGCATTTTTACCTTGTGGCATTTCATAATGTAAATGATAGATTTTTTCATCATCATTAATAGGCCGGCGGCTGACTGTAACTTCTAAGTTTGAGCCGGGAGCCACCTGGCTATCTGCGCTTGGATGTTGTTCGGCAATGGTACCGTTGCGGAACATGGAGTTACGGTCTTCTTTAATGATCAAATTGATATTCTGAGCACTGGCCCACAAAGTAGCTTCGGCTAATTTTTGGCCTTTGAAGTTAGGAACCAAAATAACACTGGCTGGCGGTTGCCCATCCGATATAACAAGAGCTACTTTTTCGCCTTTTTGAAGCATGCTGTCTGCTTTAGGCGTTTGGGCTACAATCAAACCTTTATCGTAAGTCAACGAGTAGGCATTCTCTACTTTTCCTACCACTAGTCCGGCTTGACGCACTGCCAATTGGGCACTTCTTAAATCGGCACCAACTAAATTAGGGACAAACACCATTTCGTCACCTTGGCTTATCCATACGCGGATGACGCGCCCTTCCCGCACGGTAGAACCGGCAGAGGGGATTTGACGCAAAACGGAACCTGGAGGAACACTTTGTGCAAATTCAACTCCGGCTTGTTTAAGCGCTAAATTCTGTGCGGCCAGTAACCCCAACGCTTGCGAGACGGGTTTTTTAGTTAAGTCGGGTACAGAAACTTCTTTACGGGTATGGACGAGCGCACCAAATACCCAATCGGATGCTAAAATAATCAGCGCGATAAAAAACACTACTATTACGCCGGCGATAACCCATTTGGTCAGTCGTCGGGATTTTGGCTTTTTGTTCAAAAAATCTTCAAAGTTTTGGTCGTTTTCTGACATATCATTCAATTGTTGATAAATACACAGTCGCCCGTTTTTATTCCGCGTCCGTTGGCAAACGCTTCTCCGGGCATTGGTTTCTTGCCTGCAGGTTGTACTTGGACAAGCCACAAGGCATCTTCCTTACATTTTACCAAAATTCCGCGCTCGCGCTCAATGGCTAGCACAGTGCCGGGAGCTTGCACATCTTTTTGTAGGTGTACTTCCGTTTGTATGATTTGTAACCAATCGGTTTGCCCTTGATGTACAAAAGGCACTTTCGGTTTAGGTCCGCAAGCCAACCCCCGTATGCGATTATGCAATTCGGTAGCGGATAGTTGGGCGGGTTGCAAAAGGGCATCTTCTTTTTGAAGCATAGGTGCCAGGGTGGGTGTCCCTTGCTGTGGAGTGCGAATAATTTTCCCTTGTTCCAGTTG
>CACYBL010000087.1 GCA_902772695.1 uncultured Elusimicrobium sp. | reverse complement strand
GAAAGTCCAGTCCGGGTTTTTTGTGGTAGCGGTGCGCTCGCCGTTGGCTAAAGATGGAAAAGATATATTGTTACTAGACCCCAAAGAAAGACGCTTTATTTCCGTTTCGCAGAGTATAGAAGCGGCCACCCCGAAATCTACTTACGCACTTGCCCCGGTGGGTGATGTGCAAATCGGGCGTGCGCTACTTACCAATCAAGTGGAAAATATTTTCTACCCCGGTTATATACCGCGGTTTTGGCGATCGTACGAGGCAAGAGAACGTGAATTTGGTGTAGACGAATGGACGAAAGTTTTGCAAACATACGGTAAGGATGCGTATTTCTATGTGGACTTTAAGTCTTCGTTTAAGGAGGTCGTATCTTATCGTCCGGAAGATGCTTTGTATTGGGCCGGAGAAACGGAAGGGGCGATTGGTTACCACTTGTGGCAAGTCGTTGGAGAGTCTACGCAGAAAGTAGGGTTTTTGGTTGTGTATCTAAAGCGTAATAATCCTGCAGCGGCTACTGCGGTAGAAGAAGATGTATTGATTTTGGACTTGGAAAACAAACGGTTTATTTCGCTGGAAGAAAGCAGACGTTTGGCCGAAGAAGAAAAATAGCACATGGATTTAGTAACGCTTGTTTTGAAACGGACGCCTGTTATAAGGCGTCCGTATTTTTTGTGCTTTTTAAAAGGCACAGAAAGGGCTTGATTTTGTTTTTTTTTGCTACCATCTTTCTATCTAATTAAATACAGGAGTATGTATGCAGAAAGAAAATAGTCGTACGCCGGGTTTTACGCTTATAGAATTGTTAGTGGTAATACTTATCATTGGAATACTGGCCGCTGTAGCGTTGCCGCAATACCAAAAAGCTGTTGAAAAATCCCGCATTACGCAGGCGCTCGTTTTACTTAAGGCCCTTCGCCAAGCGGCTCAGGCATATCACATGGCAAATGGGGATTTTCCTACCAGCTTTGATGAATTAAGTGTAGATATTCCCTGGACAGGTAATGAAAAGGGAATCGTAATGGGAAGTAGCATTAAAGATACACGTTCAAACGCAGCATGGTCGCTACAACTTTACAATGACATAGATGGTAAAGTGTTTTACATCACACGTCTGGGTGGAAAATATCGTGGGGGAGGATTCGCTATATCTATGGGATCGGGAGCAATCGGTAGGATTGTCTGTACGGAACGCATTTCCCACGGGGTTACTTTTGATCTTAATGCCGGTGATTTTTGTGAACGAGTTGTTGGCGGAACATATTCGCTATCTGAAATGAGTTACCGGCAATACGCATTGCCTTGAAGCACTGCATGATGAGGCATATTTATATTTAGTTCCTCAAAAACATGTTTCTTTCAGTTATTGTTTTTTTCAGCCAAGTCTATTTATACTAACCCTAATTTGATAATGCCGGATTGTATCTCCTTCGCTACAATACAGTGAGGGGGATATTATTTATGCAACAAGTGCCATTTCATTTCAATGCCAGTAAAAATTTAGAGATTTTATCTAAAACAGCTTTTTTAACTACCCACTATGCCGGAAAAACAAACGTCATGGTGACGGCCTGGGGGGCCTTGGGTGTCATGTGGAAATTACCCGTCTTTGTGGCTATGATACGCCAAAGCCGCTATTCCTACGAACTGATAGAAAAGACACGTGAGTTTACGGTCACATTTCCGTATACCGATTTGTCTAAAGCGGCCGAAGTATGCGGCCAATCTTCCGGCAGAGACGTGGATAAATTGGCTTTAACGGGTCTTTCCACCCGGCCGGGGCGTACCATTACCACTCCGGTTTTGGATGTGCCCGGTATGCATTTAGAATGCAGTGTAATCTATGCCAGGTTAATGAGTGCTGATAAATTAAATGAAGCTATCCAAGAGTTATGGTACGACAGACAGCGTAATAATTATCACGCGTTTTTTGTATCACAGATTTTAGATAGTTACATCACGCCTTGATGTTACGTATATGGCGCGGCCTGTTTAAAATAAGTACAATAAATTTATGGATGAGATAAACTTTAAGAGCGGTTTTGCCGTGCTTTGCGGGCTACCTAATGCAGGAAAATCTACTTTGCTTAACCGATTGGCGGGGGGACTACTGTCTGCTGTAACCCATAAGCCTCAGACCACACGCCAAAATATCTTGGCTATCGCCGAGGGCGCAAATTATCAAATCGTGTTTGTGGATACACCCGGTTTTTTGAAGCCGGAGTATAAGTTACAACAGACTATGGTATCGTGTGTGGACCGTGCTGTTACGGAAGAAGCGGATGTGATACTCTTTTTAGTGGATGCTTCAGCCGATTATGCATTAAATGCGCCATTGGTAAAGAAATTAAAAGAAGCCTATTGCCCGATATTTCTTGTTTTAAATAAAATTGATTTAGTAAAAGATCCCACACGGTTAGATGCGTTGGAAAAACAAATTTGTGCGGAATTGAAAATTGCTAAGAAATTCCGTATTTCAGCCGCTAAAGACGTAAATATATCGGTTCTGAAGGCCGCTGTTTCGGCTGCATTGCCTTGCAGCCCGGCGTATTTTCCACCCGGCCAATGGACAGATCGTTGGGAACGATTTTATGCGGCTGAATTTATCCGCGAGCAAATTTTCTTGCTGTACCAAAAAGAAATTCCATATAGTACGTTTGTGGAAATTGAGAAATTTACCGAAAATTTGGGTTCTAAAAATTTTATTCGCGCTATTATTCATGTGGAACGCGAAAGCCAAAAACCAATCCTTATTGGAAAGGGTGGTACCATGATCGCTAAGTTGCGTCAACGCGCCCAAAAACGTGTAGAAGAATTTTTAGGCCGTCCGTGCCGAGTAGAGTTGAATGTGGTGGTATCCCCCGGGTGGCGTAACAGTAGCGAATTGTTGGAAAAATTCGGTTACATCCAAAAAGAAGACGAAAACGAGATGTAATTTCAGTTTCCTTTCTGCTTATTTAGAAGACCTAGAAAAAATATAGGTCTAAAGACCAAGAGCAATTTAGGTCTAATGATTCTCGCGCAGTTGACCAACGATCAGCTAAAATACAAAAAGAAGTAATAGTTTTGTTCAGAGGAGAAAAAATGCGTTTACCAGTGAAAATATTTGGGGTAAGTACAGCTGTGCTTGCCTTGTGTTGTGGAATCGCTGCAGCACAGTCAACTGAAGATTCTGCTGCTATTTCAATTGCCGTACAAAAAGAAGTTTTACGTCAAGAAATGTCCGATCCGTTAGTGCAATGTGTTGAGGCCTTGAAAAAAGTGTCAAATCCTAAAAAAGATACCGACAAGCTAATGGATGCGTTGCGGCTTTTGATGCCTTATGAAAAATTGTTTTCTGAAGCAGAATCTCCGGAAGAAATTCGGGCCCTGGCTAAAAAATTGAACGGACCTTTGATGGTGCCGTGGAATACTTATCGCGGAAATAGTTTGATTGAAATTTTTGATGAGTATGTTCCGGATTATCATGGTGAACCAGTATTAACCTTGTTGGAGTTTTATGTAAAACTTTATACAATGCCCGAAAAAACCGTGCGTTTGGCTCATCAAAACGAAAGAGATTTGCCTGTAAAATTTATGGATGCTGAAAGAACCTTGAGAAGGGAACTTCATGTAATGTCTCCTAAAGATAGCAAGCGGATTGTAGAAGTGTTGGCCTCGTTTGCGCAGCAGTATAATGAATTATATAAACAAGATAAAGATAAGGCCTCTTCCTTGTCGGAAAATTTATTTAAGATGCCAATTCCTACTGCTTGGGAAAGAATAACTTCAATAATTCAATTGCGTAGGAAATACTTATTGTTTGTCGACGGAGGAGGGGATTTTGTTCGTTCTTATACGATTGAAGAATTAGTGGAAAAATACGGCATTACAACAAAGCAAGCAGAACAAATTGCCAAGTTTAATGCTCACTTCTATCATTAATTAGTTTTGTTGTTTTCGTAACTGCCGCACGATTTCATCCAGTGCGGCAGTTATTTTTTTGTATTGTTCTGTTCCGTTCGGATCTACAAATGGGAAACAGGCTATGCGCAGTGAATTTTTTTCAACGGTGCGGTATTTCTTTAAGCCATCCTGCAAGTTGGCTAGTCCTGTTTGCGTAAGTGCCTGGTTAATAGCGGTATCGGTGACTTGCGAATGTATAATTTCTAAAGTAAGCGTAGTAAACGAGCGGAATTTTTCATCGTGCACGAGGGGCCGACACCAATCGGTCTGATTTGCCCAACGGACTAAAAAATCTGCGTGTTGTTTACATAAATTCTCCATAGCGTTTAATCCACCATGACTTAACATAAATTTGCAAGCTTCATTGGCTAAGAAGATGGTAATAGTGGAGGGCGTGTTGAGCGTTTGGCTGCGTCGGGCAAACGAAACGGCTTGCGATAAATCCAGAAAATAAGGCACACAACGGCTGGCTGTAACTTTTTTAATTCGCTCTATGGCTTTGGGGCTCAACACAATTACACAAGTGCCACCTCCCGCAGCAAAACATTTTTGTAGGGCAAAGAGTTGTATATCATATGCTGCTGACGGTAAAACCCGTCCTCCCGCACAGGAAGTGGTGTCCCAGGCAACCAAAGTGTCGCTATGACGAAGGCCCCACGCTTGAAGCAAGAAATCATCCGGCAGTTGTACCCCGGTAGAAGTTTCATTCGGTGTGAGAAGCACCAAGCTGGCGGACATGTTTGGCAATGTATGGGGAATAAGGTCTGCTTGTTGAAAATTAGTTTTTATATTTGGAATTCGGGTGGCTATCTGACACCACAAACGGCTGAATGCGCCCATATTTAGTCCACTTACGGACTCCTTTGCCAAACTCCAGGCCACGGCATCCATAGCAGCCGTTGCTCCACCCGGGAAAAACAATAACACATAGTCAGAAGGGATATGTAACAAACGGCGAAGATGAGTTTCAGTTTCTTTGTAAAGTCCGTTATAAGAAATATCCGGAGCGCGGTGACTGCGTTCAAATTGGGTTTGGTATAAAAATAGTTGCCGCTGTGCCGGCAACGCTTGAGCTGGCCCACAGGCAAAAGTGCTGGTAGGAAGTTGGATTTTATCTAATTTAATAACCATATTTTTATTGTAGCAAAAAGGCACGCTGCCGTTTTAGGGTGCGAATTTGCTAAAATATAAGAGAAGATTTTTATTTTCAGATAGGAGACTTCAATGAGCTGCGAAAAATGTACCACAGAAGTACAGAAGATGTGCTGCGTCTGCAAAGGTGCTAAGCACGACCCGGCCCCGATTCCCGAAGAAGGAAAATGGGTCAAATCAAAACAAATTTCCGATGTGAGCGGTTTTACCCACGGTATCGGTTGGTGTGCCCCACAACAAGGAGCCTGCAAACTTTCGTTAAATGTAAAGAACGGCGTTATTAAGGAAGCCCTGGTGGAAACGTTGGGTTGCTCCGGCATGACTCACTCGGCTGCTATGGCTGCGGAAATCTTGCCCGGCAAAACGATTTTGGAAGCATTAAATTCCGATCTCGTTTGTGATGCTATCAATACCGCTATGCGCGAACTTTTCTTACAAATCGTCTACGGTCGCACGCAAAGTGCATTTTCCGACGATGGACTTGCGATTGGAGCTGGATTGGAAGATTTAGGTAAAGGCCATCGCAGCCAAATCGGCACCATGTACGGGACCGAAGCCAAAGGGCCCCGTTATTTGGAAATGGCCGAAGGGTATGTGCTTAAAATCGGTTTAGATAAAAATGATGAAATTATCGGCTATCAATTTGTCAACCTGGGCAAAATGATGGACGCTATTAAGAAAGGTGAGGATCCCAAAACGGCGTATGAAAAAAATATTAGCAAATACGGTCGTTTTGATGAAGCCGTCAAGGTAATTGACCCCCGCAAAGAGTAAGCCCAGGAGAAAAATAATATGATTACTTTTGAAGGATACGAAAGAAGAATTGATAAAATTAATGCCGTACTTAAAGAAAATGGCATTAAATCGTTGGAAGAAGCTAAAGAGATTTGCACCAAAAAAGGTGTAGATGTAGAAGCGATTGTGAAAGGTATTCAGCCGATTGCGTTTGAAAACGCTGTGTGGGCTTATACGGTTGGGGCTGCCATTGCATTTAAAAAAGGTGTCAAAACAGCAGCCGAAGCGGCCGAACAAATCGGCGTGGGG
>CACYBL010000086.1 GCA_902772695.1 uncultured Elusimicrobium sp. | reverse complement strand
GTACTCTATGGAAAATACTCCGGTACGGAAGTAAAATTAGATGACGAAACGTATTTGATTATTCACCAAGATGAAATCTTGGGTATTCTGGGGTAAGTAAAAGAGGTAAATGATTATGGCGAAACAAATTGTATACGGCGATGAAGCCCGCGCCAAAATGAAATCGGGCATTGAAAAAGTTGCAAATGCGGTAAAAGTAACATTGGGTCCGAAGGGACGCAGTGTAGTATTGGAAAAAAAATTTGGCTCTCCGCTCATCATTGACGACGGTGTTACGATTGCCAAAGATATTGAATTAGAAGATAAATTTGAAAATATGGGTGCACAGTTGATCCGCGAAGTTGCCTCCAAAACCAATGACGTCGCCGGAGATGGTACCACTTCAGCCACCGTACTTGCCAACGCCATGTTGACCGAAGGTATTAAAAATATCACTGCAGGAGCCAACCCGACCCTCGTTAAAAAAGGGATTGAGATGGCCGTAGAAGCCACTAAAGAACAACTCAACAAAATGCATAAACCGGTCAAAACAAAAGAAGAAAAAGCACAAATTGCCACAATTTCTTCCAATGACCGCGAAATCGGAAATATGATTGCCGAAGCAATTGAAAAAGTAGGGGCGGAAGGTGTTATTACCGTAGAAGAAGGCAAAACCGCTACCACGCAACTGGATGTGGTAGAAGGCATGCAATTTGACCGTGGTTATATTTCTCCGTACTTTGTGACCGATTCCGAACGTATGGAATGTGTATTGGAAAATCCGTATATTATTATCACGGATAAAAAAGTATCTTCCATGAATGAACTTCTCCCGGTACTGGAAAAAATTGTACAAAGCGGTAAACAATTCTTAATCGTAGCTGAAGATGTTGACGGTGAAGCATTGGCTACTTTAGTTGTCAACAAACTGCGTGGTACCTTAAAAGGATGTGCAGTAAAAGCTCCGGGTTTTGGTGACCGCCGCAAAGAAATGTTGGAAGACATTGCCATTTTAACGGGTGGAGAAGTCCTTGCTGAAGAACGCGGAATCAAATTAGATAAAGCAGAATTAGCCATGCTTGGTCAATGTGCTCGTGTGGTTATTGATAAAGAAAACACAACGATTGTCAGCGGTAAAGGCAGCAAAGAAGCCATTGCCGCCCGCGCCGAACAAATCCGTAAGCAAATTGAAAATTCCAAGAGTGAGTACGATAAAGAAAAACTCCAAGAACGCTTGGCCAAATTATCAGGTGGAGTAGCTGTTATCAGCGTCGGTGCCGCCACAGAAACAGAACTGAAAGCTAAAAAAGCCAAAGTAGAAGATGCTAAAAATGCCACTAAGGCCGGTGTAGAAGAAGGTATCGTACCCGGCGGTGGTGTAGCTTTGGCCCGTTGTCAAAAGGCATTGGATGCCTTAAAAGCAGACAATGACGATATCCGCACCGGTATCAATATCGTACGCAAAGCGCTAACTGCCCCGCTTACCCAAATTGCCGTAAATGCCGGTTTGGATGGAGCCGTGGTAGTAGATAAAGTACTTGCTATGAAAGGTGCCGCTGACGGATATGATGCGGAAAAAGACGAGTATTGCGATCTTCTGAAAGCTGGGGTTGTAGACCCGGCCAAAGTGGTCCGCACAGCATTAGAAAATGCTGCTTCTATTACGGGGACTGTCTTATTGACGGAAGCATTGGTGGCCGATGCTCCGGAGAAAGAACATAATCACGCTCCTGCCATGCCTGGCATGGGAGGAATGGGTGGCATGATGTAATTAATGCCGAAAAGGTTGGCTACTATTGCGATATTAGCCACAAATAAACTATACAACAACCTCCGTGTGTATAACATGGGGGTTGTTTATTAATCTTTAAAACTGGAAAATTTGATTTGAATTATATATCATATTAGTAGCATATGAAGAATTTATCTATTTGTTTCGGACTATTATTTTTTTTATCTCCTTATCTGACCGCTAATTCCCATACCGATTTAATACAACGGATAGAACGACAGGTTGTAAGTACGTCGCCTCACTCAAACGCAGATGCCATCTACCATCCCTTACGCTTGAACTTGTATATTAAAGAAATGGTTTATAATACACAAATTCATGAAAATTTTGGCCCTTATATGGCTGATTTGGCCTGCAAGGCCTATGCGTTGGATGAACATTGGCTTCTTGTTGCCGCTACTTGCATGAGACCGACCCAATCCGACTTGTGGCAGGTGGGGGATCATTTATTTTTACAACGTCATTCCCGGCAATCTTTTTGGCCGGACCAAACTCCTTTTGAAAACTACCGAGAAAATAAACGCATTATGCTTGTATGGCAAGAAAAACCAATTTATCAAGCTCCTTTCGTTAAAGTGTTGGCCGTATCTTCACCCAAAACATTGATTGCAATGGGCGGGAACGGAGTCTTAAAAATCAACACAGGACGATTTGGTACCGACGCTGTAAGAACACGCACTCCGGATGTCAATTCCGTAAGGGGAAACACGCTACGATTAAAACAAATACCTGGGCAATTGACCGGTACGGCAACAGACCCTTTATTTTTCATTAATCGGCAAAAAAATGAATTTGTAGTCGGTTATAACAACGGTTCTTTAGATTACTGGTATGCAATATCGTTGGCGGATGTATTCCGTACTTTTAACGGTTTATCTTCTCATATCTGGTATACACTTACTAAGAATGATCTCCTTTTCATTCAAAAGACCGTACAAACTTACCGCCCGCAGGATTGGCAACGTATTAAAACACGGTTGTTTTACAATACTACAAACACACCGTATTTTAAGTAAAATATTTTACATGCAATCAGAAAAACCGTCCGCGAGATGGACGGTTTTTCTAATCTAAAAACTTACTCGCTCAGTTACCACAATTTGATAGAATATAAAAAATTTACTTAAGGAGATATTATGGCTACCAACCCCATGTTTAACGAAGCCGCTTTTGAGCGTGCCAAAAAGCAACAAACCAGTACCCCTGTACAACTTCAAGAAGAACGTTTGCGAGCAGAAGGTTTTTCTCCGCAATACCAAGCAACAGTCGGAAGTAATACGATGACGCTGCAGGGAACAATTAATAAGACTTTTATTCTGTTTGCCTTATGCGTAGCGGGGGGATACTTCGGTTGGATAAAAGCAACTACCTTACCGCCGGCGTCGCTTTTAGTACTGATAGTGGTTGCCTTAGGCGTGGCTCTATGGACTTCATTTAAACCTTCCGTTTCTTCGTTTACGGCCCCGATTTATGCCCTGTTGGAAGGCGTTTTACTAGGAACTGTCTCTGCCTATTATAATACACAATATCAAGGCATTGTATTAAATGCCATATTAATTACCGGACTTGTCTTTGCAATCATGCTCTTTATCTACAAGACCGGCATTATCAAAGTGACGCAAGGATTTGTCACTGCGGTTGTATCCGCCACAGCGGCTATTGCCATTATGTATTTAGGCTCATGGATCTTTTCGTTATTCGGGGGAAACATCTCTTACTTAACGTCTTCTTCCCCGTTGTCCATCGGGATTAGCGTGGTGGTATGCATTGTAGCCGCGCTAAATTTGATGTTAGATTTTCAATTTATATCGGTCATGTCATCTCAGGGAGATGCCCCTAAATTCATGGAATGGTACGCCGGATTTGGTTTACTTGTCACTATCGTTTGGTTATATATTGAAATCTTAAAATTACTTGCCAAATCAAAACGACGGTAAACCAAATTTTGTAAAATATAAGAGTAGCGGCGTTGTAGTAGCCGATAATTTAATAAGGAGCTAACTTATGAATTTTAACAGCATTAAAAAAATCCAGGATATGGATTTGAAAAATAAAAAAGTCTTGGTCCGTGTAGATTATAACGTACCGCTTAAAGACGGTAAAGTAGATAACACCAAACGCATTGTTGCTACGGAAAAAACCATTAAACATTTATTAGACAATAATTGCCGTATCGTGTTAATTGCGCACTTGGGCCGCCCGAAAGGAAAAGTCTGCCCGGAATTTAGCTTAGCTCCCGTAGCTGCAGAAGTAGAAAAATTATTTGGTGTACCGGTTCATTTTGCCAAAGACTGCATTGGAGCGGAAGCTGAAAAAGTAGTGGCCGAAACCAAAAACGGTGAGATTGCTTTGTTGGAAAACTTACGTTTCCACCCCGAAGAAGAAAAGAATGATCGCGAATTTGCCAAACAATTAGCCAAACACGGCGAAGTATTTGTACAAGAAGCTTTCGGCACCGTGCATCGTGCCCATGCTTCCACCAGTGCCGTAACGGAATTTTTGCCCGGTTGTGCAGGATTCCTCGTACAAAAAGAAGTAGAATTTTTGGGCAAAGCGCTTGAAAACCCGGCCCGTCCGTTTGCAGCAGTTATCGGTGGGGCAAAAGTATCCGATAAAATTTTGTTGCTCAATAATTTGTTAGACAAAGTCAATGTACTTATTATCGGCGGCGGAATGGCTTATACCTTCTTGAAAGCCAAAGGGATAGAAGTTGGTAAATCCTTGCTGGATGAAACAAAAATTGACGAGGCCAAACAAGTGATGCAAAAAGCTGCGGCCAAAGGCGTCAAAATGTTAATGCCGGTAGACTACCGCGTAGCCAAAGAATTTTCTGAAACAGCTACCGCCACAGAAGTAGACGCAATCCCGGCGGATATGGAAGCCATGGATATTGGCCCCAAAACCGAAAAATTATTTGCTGATGAACTCTTAAAATGCAAAACAATCTTTTGGAACGGTCCGATGGGCGTATTTGAATTTCCGAACTTTGCCAAAGGCAGTTTCGCCATTGCCAACGCGATGATTGAAGCCACCAAAGCCGGTGCGATTTCCATTATCGGCGGGGGAGACAGTGTAAACGTCCTTAAAAAAGGCAAAATCAACCAAAAGGATTTTTCACACGTTTCCACCGGCGGCGGTGCCAGCATGGAGTTCGTGGAAGGAAAAGAATTGCCCGGATTAGTGGCTTTAGCCAAATAAAACAGGGCGTCTTTGTATAAACTATTCATTAAAGAATCATCCGGTCCCGCCTAAAAGCGAGACCGGATTTTTTAGTCATGAAATAGTGTCCTGCAATTCCTGCCAAAAAATTGCTATAATATGATATCACTAGACAGGAGAAAATCGCATGTACACGTTAATTTTGACACTTCATTTTATTGTTTGCATTTTGCTCATTTTAATCGTTTTATTACAAAGCGGGAAGGGGTCGGCTGCAGGTATTTTTGGAGCATCGGGAGCGGACAATTTATTTGCCAGTCCTACTGCTTTTAACGCGGTCAACAAATTTACGGCCATTTTGGCTGCTGTGTTGATGGCCACTTCTATTGTACTGACCATCGTTTCCAATAAAAAAGCATCTACGTCTGTATTGGATAAAGTACAGATTCCCGCCTCAGCCCCGGTCAATTCGGGTAAATAAAAGGGGAACCAAGTTGGTTGCCGGCGGTTTGTTTTTTTAGTAAAATAGAGAAGTCGTACAGTTCTTTTTCCCTCGTTGTAATTTGGATTTTCGCGCAGGTGGCGGAATTGGTATACGCGTGCGTTTGAGGGGCGCATGCCGCAAGGCTTGAGGGTTCGAGTCCCTCTCTGC
>CACYBL010000085.1 GCA_902772695.1 uncultured Elusimicrobium sp. | reverse complement strand
ATATTACTTTTTGCCTTTCTTACGTGTTTTTTGCCAAGGGACTAAAAAAACTGCCGTGTAAAAGGGAGTAACGGTCGTTTCGGATAAAGCGATGTCTACTTTGTTTGCATTTAATTTTTCCAACATAATGGGTAAAATTTTATCGGTTAGCACTTTTTCCAAGCGGACAGTTTCACGTAACATTTTAGGGGCAGCTGCCGTGCCAAAAGGGGGGAGGTAGATGAGTTGTATATCTAATGCTTCACACTCCTCTTTTTCAGCTTGTTCATGAATTAAATCCGTTACAAATTGCACGGCACTTTTAAGAAATTCCAATGCGATTGTTCCGGCTACGATTTCCCGAGCCGGGTTGACTTGGCGGGCCTCATCCACCCACGATTCCAACGCCGTGCCCAAAGTAACTGCACAGGCACTAAACATTTCTTTATAAACGGTATTCTTATCATCTAATTCCCAATGGGCGTCTTGGTTGAACTCATATACCACACCGGGATTAAGCGTTGCAAATCCTTCTAAAATATATTTTGTAACTTCTAATTCTGTTGAAAATCCAGCCTGACGCAACAAACCTCCACCGCGAATTAAGCGGCGTAAGATTTCTTTTTGGCGGGGGGTAATTTTAAAACGTTTAATTTTACGCATATGTTTTTAACCTTTCGCGTAAACGTCCGATAGGAGGGCGTTCGCGTAAAAAGTCAGCGGAGTCTTCCGAGGAGGAAGACTCCGCTTGATAAACTATCTTCTTTTATTTTTGCGGGAATGCTTGCGATTTTTTTGTTCTTTCGCAGGCATTTCTACCTGATATTGATTGGTCGGTTTGGTATCATTGTTGTTCAGTTGTCCGTGGCTCCATGTATAAACTAAAGGAGTAGTAAGGGCAATGGTACTATATACCCCGGAGATACAACCGATTAACATAGCAAACGCAAACGAATTGATCACCTCTCCGCCGAAGAAATACAAAACGAATAACGCAAACAACACTGTAACAGTGGTAATAACCGTACGTGACAAGGTTTCGTTAATAGATGTATTAATAAGTTCGGCGAATGTCATTTTAGGATGCAAGCGGATGTTTTCACGCATGCGATCAAAAATGACGATCGTATCGTTGATGGAGAACCCGGCTACCGTTAAGAAAGCCGCCACGACGACCAGGTCAATTTCCCGCCCGGTCAGTGAGAATGCTACTGCCATGACAAACAAATCATGAAACAATGCAATCACGCCGGATACGCCCCATAAAATGTTGCTAAACCGGAAAGCAACATACACGATAATTAGCACCAAAGAGAGCAAAATTGCCCACAAGGCGCGTTCCGTCATGCTGGCTCCAACGGCCGGCCCAACGGAGTTGGTTTGCTGTACGGTGTACGGTACGTTCAAAGCGTCCAATGCTTTTTCAATACGCGTTTGCACGACGCCTACTTCTTGTTCAGTGCTCTTTTCACTAATAGAAAAGGCATTGTCTCCATATGATTGAAGTTCAGAAGTAGTTCCTGTAGTGGTCAAAGCTTGTCGCACTTGATTTATTTCAACAGGCGCATTGAATTGTACTTGCACCATTGTACCGCCGGTAAAATCTATGCCCATATTAAATCCTTTGGTCACAAAACAAATCGTGCCCAGTACAAGGATTGCACCAAACAGCGAGAAATAGACCTTGCGGTATTTAAGGAAATCAATATGGGTTTTAGGAAATAAATTCATCATAAGCTGATCTCCTTAGTATTAGAAGTTAAGATCAGTACATAGATAGCGCGCGTAACAAATACGGCGGTGAATAAACTGACCACTAACCCAATGATAAGAGTTACAGCAAACCCTTTCACCGGGCCGGTACCAAATTGCAACAAACACGCTCCCACGATAATCGTGGTAAGGTTGGAGTCAAAAATGGCAGACCAAGCTTTATCATAACCTAAGTTGATGATTTCGTAGATCGGTTTTCCCAATACTTTTTCTTCACGCATACGTTCAATGATTAGTACGTTGGCATCAATGGCCATGGCGAGTGACAAAATCATACCCGCAATGCCGGGCAACGTTAACGTAGCGGAGAAGTAGGTCATAATCGCTACCGTAAATACGAAGTTTAGTAGCAAAGCGATATCGGCAATAACACCGGCAGCTTTATAGTAAAAAGCCATGAATAACAAGATGAGTATTAAGGCAATAGCAGAGGCTCCTAAACCAGATTTAATGGAATCTTCACCCAGGGTCGGTCCAATGGTCTTTTTCTCAATTACTTTGACCGGTGCCGGTAAAGCCCCAGCTTTGAGTACGATAGCTAATGAGCGGGCTTCCTCCGGTGTAAAAGAACCGGTGATACGCCCTTCCCGAGTGATACGAGCTTGAATAGTAGGAGCGGATTGAACTGTATTGTCTAATACAACAGCCAAGGGTTCTCTTAAGTGGGAACCTGTTAATTGCCCAAATTTTTTCGCACCTTCCGCATTAAACGAGAAAGATACTTCCGGATAACCATTCTCACCCATCATAACTACGCGAGCATTTTCCAGGTCGGCCCCGGTAACGGTAGTTTCCGCGGTGAGCAAAGAATAGCCGCCTTCTTTATTACGCATAATTTGGTAGCCTTCCGGAACCAATTTGGCAATAGAGGGAATTAAATTCCCGTCTTCATCAAAAGGTTTTTCGGTGGCTTCCAATTTTTCAAATGCTTGTTGGGCGATGGATGTGTCCGTTTTAACAATGTGGAATTCCAACATGGCTGTTTTACCAATCAGTTCTTCCGCACGTTGTGGATTGGATACTCCGGGCAGTTGCACCATAATCCATTTATCGCCTTGCTTGGTGATAGACGTTTCCGCTACACCATATTGGTCAATGCGGTTGCGGATAATTTCAATCGCGCGTGCCATGGCTTCATTAAGCGGTTCTTTGCCATTTAATTTGGATACTTCTAATTCCAAAAGCAAACTTGACCCTCCCCGTAAATCAAGGCCTAGGTTAAGCATGCGTTTGGGGCGTTCCCCTAAGGTATCCAATGTTTCGCGTTCGGTGAGCGGTTTGGAATACCATTTGTAGTTAGGGTAAATGTAATACAGCGAACCCAATAAAATGAGGATTATCAGCCCCCATTTTATGGCTAACTTATTAGACATTACTTCACTCCTCCTTCATTAGTTGTGGCCTGTAAATCTTTTACAAGTCCTACAATAGCAGTTTTAAGCACGTTGATTTTAACGTTTTCCGCTATTTTTACTTCTAACATATTGTCTTTGAATCCGGCAATTGTTCCCACAATTCCACCGGGAATAATCACCTGATCACCTTTTTGCAGGGCATTGACTTTTATTGCCAACTCTTGTTCACGCTTTTTTTGTGAACGCGCCGGTATAAAAATTAAAACAACAAACATAACGGCCATTAGCAGCAACCAAACAAAGGTTCCGCCGCCTTGGGCTGTAGCTTCCATAAGAGCTCCTCCTAAAATAAATGTAAATATACAAAGTTATTCTAGCATATTTGCCTACGCCGGGGAAATGGATTTGATTGAAAGTCTGTTTGAATTTTATTACTATAATCGGATGAAGAGAAATCATTATATGAATTGGCAAGGGTTTACCCTCATAGAATTATTGGTAGTAGTTTTAATTATAGGAGTGTTGGTCTCTATAGCATTACCGCAATATCAAAGAGCTGTGGAAAAGGGTAAAACGGCACAAGCCATAATTACAGTAAGAGCTTTGCATGATGCGGGGGAGATTTATCATTTGGCTAACGGTGATTGGCCCCAGTCTTTTGACGAGTTAGCCGTTGATACCCCTTGGACCGGGGATACGAAAGCGATGGATTCCGTAATTCATGTACCCGATGTCCGTTCTAACGAAGAATGGTCTGTTGAAATGCAATATAATGACGGAATCGGCGATTATGGTATATATGTGAGCCGGCTAACAGGCCCCTGGGCCGGTACGGGTTTTACCATGAAATGGGAGATGTCAAGTAGCCATGTTATTCCGGTTCACTCCTTACTTTGTTTTGAAAGAATAGAGGGAGGGGTTTCTTTTACCGGAGAAGCGGATAGCTATTGTAATAAAATATTTAACGCTACTTATGTAGGCGGCAGATGGCTACGTTATTACGTCATGCCCTAGTTCGAAATAAATGTACGCATCAACTCAAGTAGTTTTTTATCTTTTTTGCGCGTAGAATTCAACGGTACTACGCGTAAATTCTTTTCTGTCGTAACTACGGCGTAATCTTCCTTAATATCAAATACACTTCGCGGGGTTGTTAAATCAAATAAGCTATGTCCAAACATGCCTTTTGGCGGTTCTATATTTAATAGATCCAGTACCGTCGGAGCAATATCTAATTGTGACGCCAACGGATGATTAGTGAGAGGTGTGTTGATTTTGTTTTTTGTAATTATGATAAAAGGCAAATTATCAAACTGCTCCTGGTAAGGAGTAAATAAATCATTCGTCGGAGTATTGGAATAAGAAGGGTGGTCCGGCATGATGAATATAAGCGTTTTTTCATCCCATAGTCCGTTTTGTTTTAACTTTGCTAAAAATCGGTCTATATCTTGTCCAAAGCGGGCAAATGCGCGCGGCAGAGTGGGTGTTTTATAATCTTTATGATCAATTTCTGCGTACGTTTCACCCAGGTAGTCTGATCTTCCCAACGGGACGTGCGAATCAACGGTTAATAGTGTAACAAAAGTAGGTTCATTTTTATGTTGGGAAAGAAACTCCACCGCATAGTCAAAAAGTTTTCGGTCCAATAAGCCCCACCAATTTATATATGGAGCATATTCCGGGCGGGTTTGAAAATAGGTAGCTCCGATAACCTCTTCAAATCCGGCTTGTTTGAAATACAGATGTTCATCCATGTAGGTTTCATTTGCTCCGCGTAAAAATGCCGTATGAAAACCGCGTTCTTTAAGTAAACGCACAAAGGAAATTGGATAAGCATTTTCATACGATATTTTGACAAACGGATGTGAAGTAAAAATGACAGATAAACCGTACAAAGTAGAAAGCGATACATGGCGTAGTGAGGCCGATGGATAGGTTTCAAATAGTCTATCCAACGGAGCGCTAGCTTGTGGGGGAATGCGATCGTTAAAATGATGCATATACTTATTAGATAAAGATTCTGATGCGATCAAGATAACGCGCGTATAATTTTTACCTATGCCCGTATTGCGTGCGGAAAAAACATTGTATTCGCGGGCCAAATCAGTTGTATTTGGGTCTAATTCTAATCGTGCTTCCGGAGTTTTAGCTAAAACCGCTTTAGCGGTATATACCAGGGAGGGGGGGACTAAGTAAGTAGTGTAAAAATGACTTGGGGCCGGCAAGAAAACAAGCGGCGTCCAAATAAGAATAGCGATAAATCCCGCCGCACATAAACCGGCCCGGTGTAAAGTTTGCTTCCAGGGAGAAGCAGAAAAATACCGCTTGAAAACTAATACACAGAAAACGGCCAGCAGAATCAAGTAGGTGATTACCCGCCAATCGGTCATAAAATTATAATCACCACCTTGCAATGTATCCAAATATTTGGCTCCAAAACGTTCTTTAAAATACCACAGTAATACAAGGTCCGCGGTCATGGTGATGTAGTAAAAAAAAGTCGCTGTAGCCAAGGCCCATTTGTTTCTAAGTCCCAGCAGGTTTAATATTGCTATACATAACCCTAAAAATAAAAATTCACATAGCCCTTTTACTACAAGCAAAGAAAGCGAATTGAGCAAAGTCATCTGCTTCAATTGGTGAAGCCCAAACAAACCCAACAATAACGCAGGAATCGTTAAAATGAGTAACAGTTTCCATGAGTTGGTAAAGGGCGTAAAGAGGTATTTTTTCAGCCAGGACATGTGCTCTCCATACTTCTAAATTTGATATAATTATTATATCTTATTGAGGGCCTTTTCTGCCTGGCCCGGTCGTTGTGGCCGGCAGGGGATTAGCGCAAATCACATGGAAAATAACAAATTAGAAGTAAAACGTCACTCCTGCGCCCATATTATGGCGCAAGCAGTGCAGCAGTTGTTCCCCGGTACGAAATTAGGTATCGGCCCGGCCATTGACAATGGTTTTTATTACGATTTTGACTGCCCCAAGCAGTTTACACCGGAAGACCTAAAAACCATTGAAACTAAAATGAAAGAAATCATCAAAGCGCGTCAACCTTTTGAGCGCAAAGAGATGAGCAAAGCCGAAGCAAAAGATTTTTTTACTAAGCGCGGTGAAACGTATAAATTAGAGTTACTGGAGGAATTAGAGGACGGACAAATTACCGTTTATATCAACGGCGACTATGCCGATTTGTGCCGCGGACCGCACGTAGAACATACGGGCAAGGTAAATAGTTTTAAATTGACTACCATTGCCGGCGCGTATTGGCGCGGTGATGAAAAACGCCCCATGCTCCAGCGTATT
>CACYBL010000084.1 GCA_902772695.1 uncultured Elusimicrobium sp. | reverse complement strand
GCCGGTTATATGGGTTCCAGTGAAGTGGGGCATCTTAACATGGGTGCGGGTCGTATTGTTATTCAAGAACTTAAACGCTTAAAAGATACGATTGAAGATGGCTCTTTATTTAAATCTACGGCGTTTTCTGCTTGCATAGATAACTGTTTAAGTAATCATAAACCCTTGCATATCATGGGGCTTGTACAAGATGAAGGCGTTCACGCACACCAGGATCACTTGCATGCTATTATCAAATATGCTGCCGAAAGAGGGATCAAAGATATTTACGTACATTTCTTTGCGGACGGACGTGATACGCCCCCGCAAAGTTCCATCGGCTATATCCGCACATTGGAAGAAAAAATGAAAGAGGCCGGAGCCGGCCAGATTGCTACTATCCAGGGCCGTTACTACGCGATGGATCGCGGTGAAGATTGGAGCTTAACCGACAAAGCTTATAATTTAATCGTCCGCGCGCAAGGGGCGCACGGGAATAGTGCCGAAGAAGTTGTAAACACCGATTACAAAACTTTAAAAACCCCGGACGGAGGACCCATGGTGGATGAATATATTCCGCCAACAGTAATTGGTAATTATAAGGGAATGGAAGAAAATTCCAGTGTTATTTTCTTTAACTTCCGTCAGGACCGTGCTATACAACTCACCCGTGCTTTTATTGATGATGACTATCCGGGCAAAGACCGCGGCACACGCGTTCCGTGCGTATTCTGCGGGCTTACCAAATACTATGATTCGTTCCCATACAATGCGTTGCCTTCTATGACAGATGGGGGTGGAATGAATAATTTATTAGGAGAAGTAATCTCCAAAGCCGGGCTTAAACAATTACGCTTGGCTGAAACGCAAAAGTTCAAACACGTAACGTCTTTCTTCAACGGGAAACTATTAAAACCGTATCCTGGAGAGGACCGCATTGAAAAGAAAGGACGCTTTGACCCCGCCACATTTGCCGAACATCCGGAAATGGAAGCGTATATCGTCAAGGATGAAGCTATTAACCAAATCAATTCAGGCAAATACGATTTTATCGTTATTAACTTTGCTAACTGTGATATGGTGGGGCATACCGGGAATTTGAAATCCGTTATCAAAGCCGTGGAAGTGGTGGATGAGTGTACCGGCGCAGTGACCGAAGCCGCTTTGGCTAAAGATTATGTAGTATTGATTACAGCCGACCACGGTAATGCCGAAGAAATGTGGGATGAGAAAATCAATATGCCCAAAACAGCGCATACCACCAATTTGGTTGATTTTATTTACTTGAATAAAGACGATAAATCTGCCAAGATGCAGCCCACCGGTAACCTGGGTGATGTGGCTGCTACGGTGCTAGACGTAATGGGTATTGAAAAACCGGCTGATATGACAGCCCGAAGTTTGATTAAACATTAGTCTTTACGTATGTTATATCATGAAAACCCCCCGGCCTGCCGGGGGGTTATTTTTTATAAAAGTTAGAAGTCGTAACGCCAATGCTGGCCGGAATTCAACGCATGTTTCGTATTGGCGACACGTTGGCACAAAATATTGGCGTCCGAGTTGGTTTTAACCGCATAGCACGAACGTCTGTTATTCCAATACCCACCATCTGGAGAAGCATATTGATAGCCCACAATCAGTAAGAGGCCGGGCAAACGACTATCCGTGGCGTAAATGCCATTTATCTCGGGAGCATCGCTAGACAGCCTTAACTCCAGAGTCCATCCTTCGTTCCCGCGCAGCACAGCACCGGTTGTGGTTCCCTGCAGACTTAGGGGTAATTCCGCCCAATCATTGGTGTAACGGCTGTTAGCCAGGAAATAGACCTCTTGAGCATCTTTGACAGATTTAGACAATGTCAGTAATTGTGTAAGGCGCGCTTTACCGACAGCTGTTTTATATTGTGGCAGAGCCACCGCCGCTAGTATGCCAATAATGAGTACCACCACTAATAGTTCAATGAGTGTAAAGGCCCGATTGTTTATCATGCCGTGTTCTCCTATTATTTTGCCTATCTTCTCTATATTATCGTTTTTTTTTTTGATTTGTCAAGATGTGACAGAGGCGTTGAAAAGAAAATAAGAAAAACCTTAACTTTGTTTTTTGCTACAATCTTTGTATAGGTTTATAAAATTCGTATGTTAAAACGAAATAGAAATATGAAAGGTTTTACGCTTATAGAATTGCTTGTGGTTGTATTAATTATTGGAGTATTGGCTGCCATAGCTGTGCCGCTGTATCAAAAAGCCGTGGACAAAGCACGGTTTACCCAGCTGGTAGTAGTGAGTAAAGCAATGGTAGATGCCCAACGAGATTATCATATGGCCAACGGTGTATATGCCTCCCGCGCGGACGAATTAACATTGGATTTGCCTTATCTTAATAACGGAGCCATTTTCGGTAATTCCGATTGGCATTGTGAATTTACCTATGCTAACGGCGGTGGGGGAAGCCCTCGGACGTCATGCTATATGTCTAAATTGGGTATTGCTCTTCAACGTTATCATGAAACTAATCGCATTAACTGTTGTGTATACTCGTCCTCCGGTTGGAAAGGCGATCCTTTGTGCCAGGATGTAACGAACAAAACTACTCCGTACAATAACCAGAGTACCATGCGTTGCTATAGCGGGGATTTATAAAGTTCTGTTGCGGCCGTTCAAAAAAAGTAAAATAGAGGCATGGAACAATACCTAAAAGTCAAAGTGCACGCGGGTGAAAAACACAACAAACTCATAGAAAAATCCGCGGACACATACGAAATCTGGGTCAAAGCCCCTGCCGAGCAAGGCCGCGCCAACGACGCAGTGCGTGCCTTATTAGCGGTTCATTTGGGTACTGCCGAAAACAAACTTTCCCTGATTAAAGGGGCTACCAGTCCATCCAAAATATTCCTTAAACGTTAAAAACGAGCCAAAATGTTGCAGATTTTGTTATAATATGAGTAAGGTAAAAAGCCGCGGGCTTGTGCCTGTGGGATTTTTTGCCTACAAAACGCAAAAACAATAAGTCTATGAAAACGTACGAAAGTGTAATTATCGTTAAACCCCAACTCTCTGATGCAGAGGTGGGTGAATTTGTAAACAAGGCCAAAACCTTAATTACAAATAAAGGCGGGGAAGTAACCAGCGAAGAAAAATTGGGCAGAAGAAAATTCACCCATGAAGTCAATCACGTTCGCGATGGTTTCTATCTCTACTTGAAATTCAAAGCTGAACCTTCTTTCATCAAAGAATTTGAAGGTGCTTTGAAACTCAACGAAAATGTACTGCGCTCCATGACGATGAACGCCGTGGAAGTAAAGGCCAAACCGGCCCCAGTCGTTGTAAAATAAATAAAGGTTAATATATGTCAGCAGCCATTAAATTACCGGAACAAAACATAGTCCTTCTAGTCGGACGGGTAACACGTGACCCTAACGTGTCTTTTACACAGAAAGGTCAAGCAGTGTGCCGTTGTGATATTGCGGTGAACCGCAGATATTTAGATGCTACCACAAACGAGTGGAAAGATGACACAGTTTTTGTGCCCGTTGTAGTTTGGGGGGCTGCGGCAGATCGGTGTAAAGACCGGGTGAAGAAAGGTACGCCTGTTAGTGTGGAAGGCCGCCTCACTTTGAGCGAATATACCGATAAAACCACCGGGCAAACCCGCAAAAATTTGCAGGTAACAGCCCGCCGGATCCAAATTCTGGAATCCGCAGCCGCCGGAGGCACCTACAATGACGGTGCACAAGCGGCCGCAAAGGACGACGTTCCCACTACCGAAGTAATGGAAGACGACGTGCCTTTTTAAGCTAAAAGAGGAATCAAATGTCCGAAGAAATTAAAACTACTCCCGCCGAACAAGCAGCTCCGGCTGCCACGGCCGCCCGCTCGGAAAGACCGGCGCGTGCGTTTGGGAAAAAGCGCTTTGAAAGCAGAAGAAAAGTCTGCAAAGTATGCGCTGAAAAAATTGATAACGTAGACTATAAGAACTTTCAGTTCGTAAAGTCCTTCACGATGGAAAGCGGCAAAATTTTATCTCGCCGCATTACCGGCACTTGCGCCAAACACCAACGCCAAATCACTAAAGCGATTAAGCGTGACCGCAACCTGGCTATTTTGCCGTATTCCTTACCCAAAAAATAAGTTGGAGGACGAATATGAAAGTTATTTTGAAAGAAAACGTCAAAAATTTGGGTATGGTGGGTTCCATTGTTGAAGTAAAACCCGGTTATGCCCGCAACTTTTTAGTGCCGCATCACCTGGCAGAAATTGCCACGGAAGGTGCTATTAAGAATTGGCAACTCGGTGCTGAACGCCGCCAAAAACGCATTGAAGCGGAATTGGCCGAAGCTCGTCAAATTGCCGAAAAATTGGCCGGTGTTATGTTGCCGTTTACCAAAACGGTCAATGCCGACGGCGTTGTTTTCGGTTCCGTAAACAAAGCCGATATTTACAAGGCGTTGCAAGCGTTGGGCCACAACATTGCCAAAGAAGCTATTGAACTCAATATGCCGATCAAATCTTTAGGTATCACCGAAGTCGGTATTTACCTAAAGCCGACGGTTACCGCCACTATCAAGGTTCAAATTAACCCTTTGACCACAGTGGAAGAAAAAATCGGTGATGCAAAAGCTGAACCGAAAGCCGAAGAAAAGACCGAAACCAAATAATAGGTTGGTTGCGTTTTGTATATAGCCCCCGCTTTTGGCGGGGGTTTTTTCTTGAATAAAACAGAGAGAGCATGTGGCCTTGGCAAATTCCCCCTTTTTCCTGCGTAAATTGCTACAATACTTATAGTCCCTTTTTTCCTAAAAAAGGGTAGATTTTTTGATGTAGAGGTTGTATATGGCGAGTAACTTGTTGGAAGAACGTATTCCACCGCAAGCGATTGATGCAGAGATGGCCGTATTGGGTTCCATGTTATTGGACGGTGAAGCGGTTACTGATGCGTTGGAAATTTTGAAACCGGAACATTTTTATAAAGAATCCCACCAGAAAATTTTTGCTGCTGCCCAAGCTCTTGCCGAGCGCGGCCAGGCGGTAGATATTGTCACGTTAAGCGAAGAACTTAAAAAGAATAAGATCCTTACCCAAGTAGGCGGGGAAGTATATTTAACGCAACTTGTAGATAAGGTGGCTACAGCCGCCCACGTAAAACATTATGCGGAAATTGTGTATAAAAAATACGTTGTGCGGGATTTGATTCATACGGCAACCAGCTTAGTACAACGTTGTTATAAAGAGGAAGACGATGATCCGCAGATTTTGATTGATACGGCTGCAGATCAAATTTATAAACTCAGCCAAAAGCAAAAACTTTCTGGTTTTATTTCTGCCAAAGATTTAGCACCACAAGTGATGCAAGAGTTGGAACGTTCCTTCCAAAACAAGAACGCTATACAGGGAGTACCTACAGGTTTAGATGAATTTGACCACCGTACGGGAGGCCTCCGCAAATCGGATTTGATTATTTTAGGAGCCCGCCCGAGCCAAGGTAAAACAGCTTTGGCGTTGAACATTGCCCACCATGCCTGTGTGGAATGTGGTATCCCGGTGGCGTTTTTCTCGTTAGAAATGGGCCGGAACAGCATTTTTGAGCGTATGCTCGGTGCGGCGGCTATGGTGGAAATTCACAAGCTGCGTACAGGTTGGTTTGACCGGAATAAATGGTCGGATCTGACGCGGGAATTGGGGCGTTTGTCTGCGGCTCCGTTTTATATTGACGACACATCCGGTATTTCCATTACGGAGTTACGTATGCGTGCCCGACGGTTGGCCAGCGAGCTTAAAAAGCAGGGAAAAGAGTTGGGATTAATTGTCATTGATTATCTGCAACTCATT
>CACYBL010000083.1 GCA_902772695.1 uncultured Elusimicrobium sp. | reverse complement strand
TCGCCGGCTACTTCCAAATTTAGTTCCTTCATTACATTTAAATAATCTAAATACTGTTTAGTGATCTCTGCAATGTTAATATCACAAACATCCAAATTATCTTTTTTAATCAAGTGCAACAATAGGTCCATCGGGCCTTCAAATACATTGATACGCACATTGATAGGTGTCGGAGCGTTTATCATTTAATCACCCGCATCACTTTTTTGACTCTGGTAAGCGTAGTCGCCGCGTTAGCCCGCGCACGCTCTTTACCATTTGCTACGATCTGGGCAAGTTGCCCCTTATCATTTTCAATTTCCTTGCGACGGGCAGCAAAAGCAGTCAATTCCGGTTCCATCAACGCAAAGAGTTCTTTCTTACAAGCCACACATCCCAAGGCCCCGGCCTTGCATTCTTCGCAACGTTTGGCCGCGTTGGGATTATAAATTTGATGGAAAGCATACACCACACATCCTTCGGGGTTAGCCGGGTCATTGGCTTTTTTCTTGTTAGGATCCGTAAACATGGCCATTACTTTTTTACGTACATCATCTAAATTTTCTCCCAATGAAATGGCATTGTTATACGATTTAGACATCTTCCGACCATCAATACCGGGCACCCGGGCAACCGTAGTGTACAAAGGTTGAGGTTCCGTAAACACCTGTTCTCCGTAAATCTCGGCAAAACGGCGAGCCAAATCACGGGCAATTTCCAGATGGGCCGTTTGGTCTTTACCAACAGGCACATACGAAGCATTTTGAATTAAAATGTCCGTAGCCATCAGCACGGGATAACCTAAAAATCCAAAGCAGGAAATTTCATCATCTCCTGCAATAGAAGACAATTTTTCTCCCAACGTTTTTTCATCCAATTGCCCGGCATATTTTTGTTTAAGCAATTCCTGTATTTGTTCTTTATACGTAGGATTACGCAACAACCAACCCAACGGAGTAATCATTCCTAACAAAGTATTAAGTTCGCTTACCTCCGGCACATCCGATTGGACGAAAATCGTGCATTTATCGGGATTTAACCCAGCGGTTAGCCAATCTATCAGCATAGCTTCCGTATTGACTGCCAGATTTTCGGTCTGTTGATACGCCGTAGTAAGTGAATGTAAGTCCGCTACAAAAAAGAAACAATTGTACTTTTCTTGTAAAGCAACCCAATTCTTAAGGGCCCCATAAAAGTTCCCCAAATGCAATTTGCCCGTCGGGCGCATCCCGGAAAGTACAATCTTTTTATCTGCCATAAAAACCTCTGTTTACGTTATAAAATTTTAGCAATCAAGCTCCAGGTCAAGAAAGCGATTGGCATTAGCACATATCGCAACGCACCGGTTATGATTAAAAAAACCACTACCCACATACCGAACCGACTAAAAAACCGATCATATACTAAAGCCGCTTTGATGGGCAACAAAGCCGTTACAATCCGTCCCCCGTCAAGTGGCGTGATGGGTAACAAATTAAATACGGCTAAAATGATATTGACTATAATCCCATATTGTAAAAAACGAAATGTACCGTCTAATGCTTGGGCGGAAAAACTGGCGTGTGCTAGAAGAACAACTTTCAGTACCAACACAAAAACAATCGCCAACAGCAAATTCGCTACCGGCCCCGCCAAAGCCACTTTCCCCATATCCTTACGGGGGGAAGGTAATCTAAGCGCATTTACCGGCACCGGTTTGGCCCAACCAAAAAGAGGCATCCCCGTAAAATAACACAAGAGAGGAATCCCAATCGTACCTACCAAATCCACATGGGCCAACGGGTTAAGCGTCAAACGGCCGGAAAGATATGCCGTCTCATCTCCCAAGCGATACGCCACAAAACCATGTGCAAACTCATGTAAGACAATGGAAAAAAATAAAATGGGTATAAAAATCAATAACTCCATATATGGTATATTCTACTAATTTATACGGCTTTATGCACCCCCGGAGGTCCCCAGCAACACAGATCAAGAAAACAAAAAATCCTGCCTTTACAGGCAGGATAGGTAAAAAGAAGTAATTTTAATACAAATAAGCCCGGTGAATAAGGTAATAGTTTCTCTCGCTTCCCGCACTACGGGTAGCTTCTAATTTCCCAAATTGCTCGCACAACTTATTCGCTTCGTCATTGGCCTTAAAAGCAATACAATCTAAATTATAAGAATTTGCGTGATACCGTGCTATTTCAAAATAAGCCCCCGATTTTTGAGGTGTACGCGTGTAAAAACCAG
>CACYBL010000082.1 GCA_902772695.1 uncultured Elusimicrobium sp. | reverse complement strand
GTAGATAAACAACCTTTATTCGGATCGGATCTTTTCCCGTTGGCGCGTTTTATTAAAAATCGGTGGGGTGGTCCTATTGGTCAAATTTTGGGGGCCCTGCTTCCGCTGCAACCCTATATCAAACCTCAAGTTATTTCGCAGGAAGTACATGTAAACATTACCAATCCCTCTTATACACTTACACATTCTCAGCAATCGGCGTTAATTACCATCGAATCGGTGCCTGCCTACCAGTTTTCTTCATTTTTACTAGATGGTCCTGCTTATAGCGGTAAAACAGAAACTGTTTTGCGTGCTGCTGGTAAAGCTCTTTCCGGGTATGGTCAGGTCCTGATTACCGTACCGGATATAGCAGCGGCGCGGCAATTTATTAAAGAAGCAGAAAGTCGTTTTGGGGCTGATAATATATTATGTTGGCATAGCCGGATGTTACTTAGTAAAAAGAAAAAATATTTTGCTGCCATATCCAACGGCAGACCTTGTATAGTCATTGGTACGCGTTCATCTGTATTGCTTCCTTTTAAAAATCTGCGGTTGGCTGCTATGTTAGATGAAGGGGACGACAATTATAAACAAGAGGAAAACAAACCGTATTATCACGCGCGCGAAGTATTGTTTTTTCGCGCTAAAATGCACGGAGCGGTTCTTTTGTTGGCTTGTGCTACTCCTAGCATAGAAATAGAGCATGCGGCCGCACAGGGCCAAATACGGCGTTTGCCTTTTACTGAGGTCGTACCGGGCAAAGCTTTTGGGGTACAAGTTAAATTAACTGAAAAAAAGGGAAGTAAATCACATTTTTTGTCGGATGCGTTAATAGCGGAGTTATCCGCTAATTTACAGCGCAAGGAAACTTCTCTTTTGATTTTCAACAGATTGGGCTATGGAAATGCTTACGTTTGCTTAAATTGTGGTACGTATGCCCGGTGTCATTCGTGCGGCGGAATTTTAGCCCATGAAAAAAATGCATCTGAAGAGTTTCTTATTTGCAAGAAATGTGGAGAAAAGGCCCCACTGGCCCAGGAGTGTCCTAAATGTCACAATTTAGTGTTTAAAACACGTGGTGGCGGGACACAAAAAATAGCGGCTGATGTGGCAAAAATTTTCCCCCAAGCGAAATTATTGCGTCTGGAATCGGACACATTAAAAACAAAAGATGGCCAAGGATTTGAAGCTCTTAGTGCACTGCAAAACGGGAGTGCGGATATCATTGTGGGGACTCGGGTGGCGGCAGGGGCCCTGCGCGGGGCCAAAATTACTTTGGCAGCTGTGTTAGATGCAGAGTGGGAACTGTCCGGCCCGGATTATCGCTCTACTGAAAAATTTACCCGGTTGTTATTTGATTTACGAGGGCATTTGTCAGGAATTAAGGGAGGCCGACTGATTATTCAAACTAACGATCAAGAAGGTTATGATTATGGTCCTGTCTTTTCCGGAAGTTATAAGGAAGCGGCCGAAACAGAAACCTTACTGCGGGAAAGCTTTCAGTATCCCCCGTTTGTTCATCTATTTAAGATGGTGCTTAAATGTAAGGATACCGAATTGCTGCAAAGCGAAACAAATCGTCTAAAAAATCTTTGTACGCCTTTTTCTTCCGAAATTTTAGGTCCGGTATGGTGCGCAAAAAAAACAGATACTTTAAAAAAACAGTATTTGCTTTTTAAGACGGATGATGACCGGCGGGCCGATTTACTTGCGGTGTTGGACAGTTTTGAGCCAGCTAAGAAAGTAACTCTAAAACTGGCTGCAGACCCGTATGATTTTTATTAAAAAATTATTTACACGGCGTGAGTTAGAGGTTTGATATAATATAGGTGGGAATTTGTTAATGACACATTTGATAAGCCTGTTGGTGGCTTGCTGTATTTACTTGTTAATTGGAGAAAAAAGGCTGCGGAAGATAAGGTCCTTATCAACTTTTTGGACAGCTGTCATTTGCAGTGTGTTCTTTATTGGTGGAGCATGGCTGCTTGGAGATACAGATACTGTTTTACATGGCTTTTATGTATTTATAATCATATTCGTATTTGTTTTTGTGTATACATATCTATGGGAATTATTGGGGCTTAAAGATGACGATTGACGAACAAATTGCTTTTTTAACACGCGGTTGCGTGGATATCGTTTCTAAGGCGGACCTCGCTAAGAAATTGGAGAGCGGTAAAACTCTCAAAGTGAAACTTGGTTGTGATCCGACGAGCGCAGATTTGCATTTGGGGCATAGCGTGGCACTCTCGCTCATGCGCCGCTTTCAAGATTTGGGGCACAAAGCGGTACTTGTAATCGGTGATTTTACAGCCGCTATAGGAGATCCTTCCGGGCGCGACTCTACCCGTCCGGTATTGGCCCGGGAGCAAATTTTACAAAACGCTAAAACATATACGGACCAAGCCTTCAAAGTGTTGGATCCGGCAAAAACCGAAATTCGTTTTAATAGTGCTTGGTTAGATTCGTTTGTGGCGGGAAAAGAGTTACTGCAAACACTTCAAAAAATTACAGTGGCTCAAGTCTTAGAACGCGATGACTTCAAAAAGCGCATGGCTGCCGGAAACCCGATTAGCATGTTGGAAGTACTGTACAGTTTGTTCCAAGGGCAAGATTCAGTTGCTCTCCAAGCGGACGTGGAATTAGGTGGAACGGACCAAATTTTCAATTTACTCGTCGGTAGACAATTACAAAAAAATAACGGGCAGGAGCCGCAAGTGGCTCTTACAGTACCGTTGCTCGTTGGCTTAGATGGTGTGAAAAAGATGTCCAAATCGTATGGCAATTATGTGGGATTGAACGACGTTCCCAATGATATGTTTGGCAAATTAATGTCTATTCCGGATGAACTGATGCCTATGTATTACGAACTGCTAACGAATGAAAATATGGATGAAATTAAGGCCATGCATCCTATGGCTGCTAAAAAGAAACTGGCTGGAATTTTGGTAGCGCGCTTTCATGACGATCAAGCTGCCAAAGCCGCATTGGAGAATTTTGAAAAAGTTTTCTCTAAAAAAGAACTTCCGGCCGATATGCCTTCTTTTACCCCCCAGCCGGGCGCGATGCTTTCGGCTGTTTTGTTTGAAGCCGGTGCAGCGGCCAGCAAAAATAAGGCCCGTGCACTCATTGAGCAGGGTGCGATACGTTTAAAAGGTGAACGCGTTACCCAAGATGGGCCGCTTACGTTTGAAAATGGCGACGTGTTACAAGCCGGTAAACGTCATTTCATTAAACTCGTAAAATAGCATAGATATGAAAAGAGTTCTTTTGTTCCTCACGACGAGTGTTTTGTTGTTTGTCGCATGCATCTGGGGTGCAAAGATATATTTGTTTAGTAATGGTACTCCCGTGGTATTTACCATTTCCTCCGGTGAAAGCGGTGCAAAAGTTGCACACGAACTGAAAAAAGCGGGAATTATCCGTAGTGAACAATTATTCAAAATTATATTAAAGCTTACTTCTTCAGCCAGTGATTTAAAAGCCGGCACTTTTGATTTACGTCAACATATGTCAGAATTGGAGGTAATTAACTGTATAAAAAGTGGTCGGTGTACTCATTATGAAAAAATTACTTTTCCGGAAGGATGGCGAAGTGAAGAAATGGCTGAGGAATTGTCCGCCCGCGGTATTACGGATGCACATGAATTTTTACGTATCGTGCGAGCTGAAAATTTGGAAGGCAAATTGTTTCCTTCTACCTATTTGTTTTCGGCAGATATGCCTGCTAGGACGGTAGTTCGTGAAATGTTGGCTCAGTACGACAAAAAAATAAAACCTCTTTTTTCGCAATATACCACAGATTTAACCGAACAGAAATTGTTAATATTGGCCTCTATTGTAGAACGTGAAGCAGTTGTACATGATGAACGCCCCAAAATTGCTGCTGTATATTTGAACCGGTTTCATATTGGGAAAAAATTGGAAGCCGACCCTACTGTACAATATGCCTTGGGTTTTAATCTTCAGGAAAACCGATATTGGAAAAAAGGACTAACCTATAAAGATTTGAAAACGGATTCCCCCTATAACACATACCGTTATGCCGGATTACCCCCCGGCCCAATTTGTAACCCGGGGTATGAATCGGTTAAAGCCGTGCTACAGCCGGAAACGGATTTTGATGCACTTTATTTTGTGGCAGAAACGGGTGGACGCCATGTATTTTCCCGTACCTATGATGAGCATAGCCGGAATATCAAACGCATTAGAGGGCGATAAAATTTATTTTTATAAATAATATACTACTCGTTGTTGTCGCACAGATGATATATCGTGATACCATAAAAAATCAGGCCTGCTTTATAAAGCGGGCCTGATTTCTATGTTAGTAGGAAGTTTTAGAATAGGAATGAGATATTTATCTCACCGCCAAAACCTCTGCGCTTACCGGCCTGGCCAAATGCAGTAAGTTTGGAAGTAATCGGTAAAACAGAGTCATCCGAGTGGTAAGACAGGCTAAATTCTCCACGTCCGCTTAAGCCACGCATGGAGGCCTCATCATTGGATATACTCGCTACGGATACTTTAGATTTCCCATCCAATTCATAAATAGCAGATACACCAAATGAGGGTATAAATCCGCCCAATTGTATATCTTTCAAGGCAAAATCCATTCCGGCACGTAAAGCCAAGCTTTGCATGGTGCTGTAATTGATGGTTTGCCCTAAATTATCGGTCATATCGTCTTTATTCTTGCGCAGATATTGGACATTGGCATACAATTCTACTACATCGCTCGGAGCTTCTACTAAGCCAAACATAGCCCCGTAGTATATGCCACTGCTTTTAAGCGTAGAGCCCAATTGATTGGATGTAAATTCAATATCCATGTTGCCCACTTCAACATTGGCTTCAATGCGGCCCGTTTCGCTATAACGCACAGAGGTCATCAAACCTCCGCCATATACGTCGGCATCGCCGGACGCTTTGATGGGATAAGTCTCGTAAGAGCCATGGGCATATTTAGCAAAGAATCCGAGCAAGAACTCATTGGTGACTTTCTTCCACCAACCTGCTTGGACAAGTCCTGAATTTAAGTCAAATCCGCTACCGGTTTCATACCGGGTATGGTGGTAACCTCCGTTGACAAACGCATTGCTTTCATTGTCATTGAGCCACGCTTCTCTAATAGAGGCCGCCAACATTTCAGGCCCTTCGGTAGCCAATGCCAAACCGGCCAACGGCACTTGTCCGTAGGTTTCCACATTTTTGTGATCACGGTAACCGGTCAGCACCCAACCTACAGTGGTGGCGTCTTCTTTTTGTCCTACCAATGTATAGGAATAAACACCTTTTTTCTTTTGTTCTAATTCAATAGAGGTATCTATTAAATCGGAAACCACACCATTTTGTTCCACATCGGTCAGGTCAGTTGTGGTTTGGGTTTTTATAATAGTTTGAGACCCTTCAAGGTTGTTTCCATCTACCGTAACCAAGGCATTGACGCCGGCAAAATCAAATGACAAACGCGTATCTAAGTCAGCATTGATTTTCCAGATATCGTTAAAATTTTTGAATTGGTTGCGGTCAGAATAGGTAACAAAGTTGTTCCCATTTGCGATGTGGTCAAAAACCAGGTAGTTTGTTTGTGTGCCGAAAGAGGAACTTCCGCCATACAACACAGTTCCGGCCGAAAGAGTCGTGTTACCACGTAAGATAACCTTATTATCGGTGGTTTTTACCTTGGTGTTATCTAAATCTGCACCAACCACATAACCTCCGTAAACAGTTCCGTCAAAAGCTGTATTTTCCAAAATAACGGTATTATTGCTGGCAGAAAAATCATTTTCAGGCGCTTCTTCTTCGCTAATTACCGGTTCTCCCGTTATAGTACAGGTGGTTCCTGTGGCGCCACAATTGTAATTTATTACAACAATTGTGGAACCCATTTTTTGGGTAACCGTCTTGGTGTAATTGGCCGGTTCGAGGCCGGAGCCCGGCGTATATGTCCAGGTAGTATAATTTCTTTCTCTGAATTCACCGGCCATACCGCCGATTACGTTGGCACTTACTGTACTATCAGCGATACGTAATGTATTCCCATCAGCGGTCATCCCTCCGTTGGCGATAACTTCTTCAGCCGGAGCAGTGGTGGCATAAGCAGGAAGCTCCCCATTAACTAAAGCCGGAGGAGTGTCCAAGTCATTGGTTTGACTTACGTAATCCAAAGCCGCACCACCGTATACAAACCCGTAGGAGCTGTTAAAATTATCTGTCGATACAAACACATTGCTTACATTTTTTAAGCCGATAAGATACTGGTTATTCAAATTTGTCCAATCTAATACCTTAAAGGAAAGATCGCCCACGGAACGAGTAGCGGTTAAAGCAGACAAATTGGATAAAGTCGTTTTGTTGTTTGAAGCGACCCCAGCCAAGTTCAAAGCTGCACCAATTTCTTGCACGTTTAAAGCAGAAGAAACGTTTTTTATGTCCAATGAGTTAGAAGATACATCTGCATTGATAGGATTTCCTAAGTGATTTACATCCATTACAACCGTGCGTAAAGAACCATTGGAAACGGTTGAATTATCCACAATTAAACTATTATTTTTAGCGTTGGTGGAAAACCCGATTACCGCATGAGCACTCGCTACGGAAGAGCCATTTCTGACCTCCACTTTATTATTATCAAAGGAAGCATAAGCTGTAGTTGTTCCGGATGTAGCAACGGCAATGCTGTTATCGGCAGCGTATACATCTCCTACCACCGTAGAGTTATCTATTAAAATCTGGTTCCCGGTCACAAAATTAGCTCCGGAACTCCCAATAACATTTCCATTAATTGTAGAACTGTTTAAAATAGATATTTTGTTATTGTTAGCATTCATATCGGTATCAACCAACATTTGGCCGGTAGTCAGATCCCAATCCGTACCGGGTATTAAGTTCTCCATACCCAGTACTCTTCCACCCCATACATTACCTGCTACCGTAGAGTTATCTACCGTAACTGTATTGTTATTTGTAGAGCCGTTTGCATAATCAGAATAACCACCCACCACATCACCACCGGTTGTCGTGGGGTCGGAAGATCCGGAAGGAGTCCAGGAAACACTAGATATCGTAGAATCTTTGATGGACACCGTGTTGTTATTGGCAGAACCTGTCCCCAAGCGTGATTCGGGATCGCTTAAAAGGGACATACCGCCTACTACGGAACGCCCTTGAATGGTTGCACCGTTTTGTACGAATACGCTATTGCCATTGGCTGTTTGGTTATACACCACACCGCCCGTAATAAAGTCTGCACCATTTTCATAAGCGGCCTCCCGATCGGCATCGGTGGAGCCCGTATCTACAGTTAATCCGTTAATATTTAAACGGCTGTTGGCAACGTTACCCGTGCGCGAGCCGGCCCCCAAAATAGCCAAGGGACCCGAGTAATTGGTAGTTAAAGTACGAATTTGCCCGTTAATATCCACCAAATTCCAATTAGGAACGAGTGGATTATCTGCCCATGCAGAAACAAACAAAAAATTGAAAAGAACAACCCAGGTAAAAAATCTAAAAACAGACAACACCTGCTTTTTTTCCATACCGTTGGACTCCTTAATATAATGTGTATAACTTTTCTCATTTATTATATTATATCAATGCCGCAAATGCAACATTTTTATGCAATAAAAAACTTGCTTAAAAAGAAGCTTTCGGCCCCGTTTTGCTAAAAATTAAAAAGGGCTTGAGTAAATACTAAAAAATTGTATACTATTAAAGAAGTCAAAAAAGGAGAAAAACTATGAACAAAGGTTTTACGCTTATCGAAGTGTTGGTGGTTGTGTTGATTATCGGTATTTTAGCAG
Source organism: uncultured Elusimicrobium sp. (assembly GCA_902772695.1). Lineage (GTDB taxonomy): Bacteria > Elusimicrobiota > Elusimicrobia > Elusimicrobiales > Elusimicrobiaceae > Avelusimicrobium. The sequence goes on along the minus strand of CACYBL010000082.1, from coordinate 7,816 downwards.
CGATTGCTCTTCCTCAATATGAGGTAGCTATGGAAAAATCTCGTGCCGCGGAAGCTATGGTTGTGCTTAAGACGTTGGTAGATGCAGAGCAACGTTATATGCAGGCTCATCCCAATGCAACGGGTGCTTGTTTGCAATCTCATGTGGCGGATGTGGAGTTAAAAGGTGGGGCATGGCAGGCCGGGAAAGCCCTTTCCAACGGGTGTGATTCTTTCCGTACGCGATTTTTTACGTATGATTTGGGGGAAGCAAGTGGAAAAGTAGTGGCCTACCGTATTGACCGGACAAATCCGCGCACTGATGACAGTCAAACAAATAAACAAAGTGCTATTTATTACTTTGGCTATGATCCGGACAGAGTGACCGAATCATGTGAAAGCAACGGATCGGACGAAGGGGAGACGATGTGCCGGTTTATTGAAAAAGCTTTGTTCCAATAAACTAATAGAATTAAAATATCCTCCGGCCTTGTATAGGGCCGGAGGATATTTTTGTGCAGAGAATTTCTAGGTTATAACCCATTTAATAAACGGGCCATATGTTCGGCTGCTGTTATGGGGTTGGGGATGTTAAGTTTAAGATAACACTGCCGCATAGTTTCGCGTGTTTGCAGCGGGGCGACACATCCCAACGCATTTTCTAAAGTATGCACAAGCGTTTCATTATCGGTAACCATTAAAGCACACCCGGCATCTGCCAAAATTTTAGCGTTGTAGTATTGATGATTGGCAGCTGCATGAGGAAAAGGTACCAAAATAGCAGGCAATTGACAATAAATCAGTTCAGCTAATGTACTGGCTCCGCTTCGGCAAATAATTAAATCTACCGCTTTCATTAGGGCATAAATCTCATGGTTATAGGATAAAACGGCTACCCGTGGGTTTTTATTATGCATTTCTTTAACAGTGGAAAACCAACGTTCCCCTGTGATATGGATGAATTGCCAATCTGTATATTTTTGAGCCGTTTGTACAACCGCTATATTCAAATTTTTAGCGCCTTGGCTTCCCCCCACCACTAAGGCGGTGGGCATTGAGGGATCTAACCCAAATTGACGTAGAAGAGCTTTTCGGTCCACTGGTTCAGCAAATTCAGGGCGTATAGGGGTGCTGGTTAATACCGTACCTTGACGGGGTGTAACCAGGGGCAATCCAATCATAAATAAATTACTCCACCAGCTGCATAACCGATTGGCTAATCCGATACGGCTGTTGGAATCATGTATAGCGGTCTTAATTCCCATTATATGCGCTACCAAGATGAGCGGGAAGGAAATATATCCACCTGTTCCCAAAACTGCGTCCGGATGGAAATCGCGTACAATTTGACGAGTTTGCAGGAGAGATTTTATAAATTTAATCCAAAATCGTACGTGTCGGACAGGGTTGATAGAACGGGGAAATCCTATAAAATCAATTTCACGGTAATGTAACTTATTATCTTCTAATGTTTGTATGGCAGAATCATTTTTTCTAACGATGAACAATACCGCACACCCTTGTTTGCGCAGGGTTTTGCCCAAAGCAAAACCCGGGTAGAAATGTCCACCTGTACCACCTGATGCAATTAAAAATCGTCTATTCATAATTACTTGTTCCTGTTTTTATAATTTGTGATATCTTCCCGTAGGTTATTTTGTGTATTGTCTACGGCAGCCATATTTAAAATAATACCCATCATTACTAGGGTCATAATAACGGATGAACCGCCGTACGAAAAAAACGGTAGTGCAATCCCTTTGGTGGGCATAAGCCCGATAGCCATTGCCATATTGATAAAGGCTTGCAAACATAAAGTTAAAGTAAGGCCGAAAATAACTAAACTGCGGAAATTTGTCTTTGCTACACGTGCTAAACTGATTCCGCGAATCAGTAGCCAACAAAAACCACCCAGTATCAGGGCAATGCGTAATAAACCGAGTTCTTCACACATAACAGAAAATATGAAATCAGTATGCGCTGCCGGTAAGTATTCCAATTTCAATTCGCTGTTTCCCAACCCTTTACCAAACCATCCGCCCGATCCAACCGCTAAGAACGATTGTACTAATTGATATCCGGTACTTCCTTCTGTCGCAAAAGGATTGAGAAAAGAGAAAATGCGACTTTTTCGGTATCCTACAAAGAAAAGCTGGTGGATTACCAGAGGTAGCGCAGCAATGCCCATGAAAAAAAGATGTAAAAATTTCATTCCTGCCGCTAGCATTAAAGCTACGAATACCAAACCCATCAAAAAAGGGGTTCCAAAATCTTTTTCAGCCAGAATCAAACCCAACGTTACAGCTGTTATTGCTATGGGTTTGAGTAGTAGTTTCCAATTTTTAGCTAGTCTTCCGGCTGTCCCTTCCAAATAATCAGCTAAATAAATAACTAATGTTACTTTAGCAATTTCTGACGGTTGTAATTTGAATACGCCTAAATCAATCCATCTATGAACATGCGCTTGGGTACGGGTAAACAATACGGCTATCAATAAAATCCAGGTTAGGTACATTAAATTCATGGGTCTAAAGATTTTCAGACGCTGTAATCTATCATAAGTTTGCGATAAAACGGCTGCTGCCAACAAGCCGAGCAAATCAAAAATTAATTGACGCTGAAAGAAAGAAGAAGAATCAAATGCACTGGAAGAATAGGTAAACAAAAGGCCTGTTATCACGAATGCTAACGTAATAAATACAAGCCGTTTATCCAAACGTAACGGACGCCAGCCCTCTGTATTTATCGCCCTTTTCTTTTGTCGGTATACAGGGGCTTGGCGTTTATGGATAAACGTATTTCGTTTACGTGAAACTTTCTTAAATAATTGCACCATAATTTATCTGATTTTTAACGAAGCAAGAGCCAATAACATTAACATAGCCCCCACAATCCAAAAGCGCACAATCACTTTTGGTTCTGCAATCCCCATCAATTCAAAATGGTGATGAATCGGAGCCATTTTAAATAACCGTTTTCCGTGTGTCAATTTGAAATATCCCATTTGTAACACAACGGACAGCGTTTCCAAAACAAAGATTCCGCCGGCAATCGGAAGTAGGAGTTCTTGCTTGACACATAAAGCGGCCGTACCGATTACCCCACCCAAAAACAGAGAACTGGTATCCCCCATAAAAACTTGGGCCGGATATGCGTTAAACCACAAGAAGCCCAAACAAGCACCAATCAATGCACCCATAAAAACGGCAATTTCTCCGGCACCGGGTACATAAATAATTTTTAAGTAATCGGCAAATTGAATATTACCTGCCAAATACGCAAAAATACCATATGTGGCTGCTGTAAAGACCATGCATCCGCTGGCTAATCCATCTAAGCCGTCTGTTAAGTTAGTAGCATTGGATGAACCGACGATAACGAGCATTGCAAAAGCAAAATAAAAAACCGATAAATTAATAAACATTTTGCTCATATATGGGATAATAAGAGAAGTGGCATAATCCGCATTGGGTGGATTCACCCCCAAATATCCCACCACCACAACCGCTGTGAAAAGTTGGATAGTTAGTTTGATAGAAGATTTCATTCCTTCGGGGTTTTTCTTAACCAGTTTGGTATAATCATCTAACACGCCGGCAAATCCCAACGTGAAAGTAGTAAAAATGAGTAACCAAATATACTCATTACTTAACCGGGCCCATAATAAAACACTGGCGAGCAAGCTCGCAAAAATTAAGATACCGCCCATGGTGGGGGTGCCGCTTTTAGATAGGTGAGAAGCCGGGCCGTATTCTCGCTCTACCTGTTGTATCTTATAAGAACGTAACTTGGCAACTACACGGGGGCCGATAAGCAAGGTTAGAAAAAACGAAGTAAAAACGGCCGCTCCGGTGCGAAACGTAATATAATTAAAAATATTCAAGAAACTGATATCATCTTTCAACAGGGATAAATAATAAAACATACTTAAATCTCCTTTAGGATTGTTTCAAAATTCATAGAGCGGGAAGCTTTAATTAAGCAACAGGCTCCGGGAGTTAATTCTTTCTTAAGTGTGGGCAACCAAGATTCAACTTTCGTTGCATACACAGCCTTTACGGTGGGGGCTGTTTTAAGCACTTCATACGCATAGCGCATATGCGGGCCGGCTAAAAAAACCCGGTCTATGTGATTATCCAGCACATAGCGCGCAATAAGGCGGTGATAGTCTTTAGAAGTGTCTCCCAACTCTTTCATGTCACCTAGCACGGCAATACGCGGGGAGGTTTTTTCTCTGCCTAGAATCTCCAGTGCGTTTTTCATGCTGGCTGGGTTTGCATTGTAACAGTCCAAAATAAAATGAATTCCCTTTTGTTCTATTCGTTCCAAACGCATGGGCATAGGGGTGAATTGCAACAATCCTTGTTTGATGTTGTCCATATATAGTCCAAGTGAAATTGCAGCGGCAGCAGCGGCGGCGGCGTTTAGTTTGTCATGGCGTTCAAAGGTTTTTTGCAGGACATATGCTTCTCCCTTGTAAACAAACGAAAAATCCTCCGTTTCCAATATTTGTAAATCTGCTCCCGGAGTAAAACCAAACGAAATACTTTTGCCCTTAAATTCTGTTTTTAACCGGGACAAGTAAGAATCATCAGCATTATATACAAGAGTGCCCCCAAAATTAAGGCAACGGGCAATTTCTGTTTTTGTTTGGTAAACTGTTTCCAGGTCTTTAAAAAATTCCAAATGGGCTGCAGAAACATTGGTAATCACCGCCACATCTGGTACGGCCAGTTGGGCAGTTTCTTCTATGTCTCCGGGGTGAGAAGCTCCCAATTCAAATACTCCAAAACGGTGCTTGGGTTGAATTTCTAAGAGAGAAAACGGCACCCCGAATTGATTATTAAAATTACCTACGTTAGCTACGGTTTCCCCGGCTGTCTGGCAAATGGCACGCAACATTTGTTTAGTGGTGCTTTTCCCATTAGAGCCGGTAATCGCAGCTACTTTGAGTGTACTGTTTAGACGATGGTATTTAGCCAGTTGTTGCAGGGCTTTTAAAGGATCTTTCACAAGTACAAAAGCGGCTTGATTTGTTTTAGGAATTTTGAATCCATCTTCTTGGGCAATAATGACGCGTGCCCCTTTTTCAATAACTTGTGGAATAAATTGCCTGGCGTCAAAATTTCTTCCTTTCAAAGCAAGAAAAGTATCCCCCGCAGATACAACTCGACTGTCTGTTACCAAGGCAACGATTTTATCTTCCGGGTTTCCCCCCACACATCGGCCTTGCATAACTTCTGTTATTTTACGAAGCGTCATATTTAATTTCATGTCTTTACATCTCCTTATAAAACTATTCAAAATCAAGTTGGTCGGGTTTAACTCCCTTCCACGTCAAAAGCGGTTCAGCAATCTCCTTGAATACAGGGGCTGCCGCTGTACCACCAAAAGCATATTTAGAGGGATTGTCTAAAATTACCAATATTGTAAATTGAGGATCCGTTACTGGCAAAAAACCGCAGAAAGAAACGACGTGACTGCGTTTACCGTATCCGCCTTCTTTACTTAATTTTTCTGCTGTACCCGTTTTTCCGGCTACATTGTATCCCACAATGCGAGCCCGCTTACCGGAACCGTTTTCCACCACACTTTGTAATATTTTTTTCATTGTAGCGGTTGTTTCTTCTTTCAATACCCGGCGTATTTTTATTGGTTTGGCACGCTTATCTATTTTACCATTTGCATATTCAATGCGGTCTACCAAATGGGGCTGCATGAGGATTCCTCTATTAGCGATGGCCGAGTAAGCGTTAATAAGCTGTATGGGAGTGACAGCTACACCGTATCCGTATCCTTTGGTAACAGTATCTACTTTGGTCCATTTATTGTACGGGGTTATACTCCCTTTAGATTCTCCGTTAAAATTGATATCCGTTTTTGTACCGAATCCAAAAGCCTTTATATAGTAGAATAAATCTTTAGCACCTAACTCAAGGGCAATTTTACCCGCCCCGATGTTGGAAGACAATTGCATCATTTCGGCAATAGATAAGAAGTTTTTATCGTGTTGATTATCACGGATTGTAAACCCTTTTACAACTTCCCATTTGCGGCCCTCCATATCTATGCTATCTGTTACGTGGGCCGTACCGGCATCCAATGCGGCAGAAAGAGCAATCGTTTTGAATGTAGAGCCCGGCTCGTAAGTAAATTGGAATGCCAAAGATTGACCATCTTTTACCGGATAAGACGCCGCTGCTATCAACCGTCCGGTGGCAGGTTCCTGTACCAAGGCAATGCCATGTTCCGCCCCCAACTCCGTTACTGCCTTACGTAGTGCTTTTTCGGCATAGTATTGGGCAACAGCATCTATTGTTAAATAAACATTACCTACTGATACGTCTTCCTTTAATTTTCTATCATAAATAATTTCTCCGCGGCGGATATGTTTAGCGCGCTTGCGGCTAATATCTTGACTGAGTTCTTTGTTATACATTTGTTCAATACCTGAAAGTCCAAAATTTTTGGAATTAGCTGCACCGATGATATCCAGGGCACTATCCTCATACGGATGAATTCGTTCATATTCAGGTGTTAGTTCCAATCCTTGCCCTAGTGGTGTGCGTAAGATTTCAGCAATTTTAATATAATTGTCCGGTTTAATTTTTTTGGCCACAAAAAAGAAATTACCTGATTCTTTCCACTTTTCTAAAATATAATTCTTAGAAAGTCCCAATGTTTGTGCTAAGAAATCCACGGTTTTCGTTTTATCTTTGACGTATCGCTTGCTGATGCCACAAGAGTGAGTCCGTACGGATTCGGCTAAAGCGCGGCCATTAACATCCAGGATTTTACCACGTAAACGGTCTTCAGCTAAGTAATTGTAAATGGCGCGTTCTGCTTTAGAAGTAAATGCTTCATGCAGAAAAGTTTGCATGTAAAATAGACGGATAAAAATGACAAGCGGACAAACCAATACCAATAAACCCAACACACGCATGCGGTTTTTGATATTGAAAACAACAGGGGAAGAAAGCGTTCGCTTAAGCATATTTTATTTATCCAATACTACTACCCGGGAAGGGTGTAAAGGCACAAAGCCAAATTGCTCCTTTGCTTGTTGTGAAATAGTTTGGGGGTTAGACAAACGTAAAATCTCTAATTTTAGATATTGATTCCGCGCTTCTTTCACCTCTACTTCATTTTGCAGTTTTCCAATGGCACGCCCGGAACGGTCTACTTCCGTACGGACCCATACTACCAAAAAAGCTAATATAGCAATTATAAACATAAGTCTAAAAATAGGCATCCTAAGAAATCCTCTCTATTACGCGTAGTTTTGCACTGCGTGCCCGGTGATTTTGGCAGACCTCTGCATACGGAGCAGACAACGCATGTTTATTTACTAATTGCCAGTTTCCGGTTTGAACCAATTGTTTAAAATGAGTTTTTACTAATCTATCTTCCAATGAATGAAAAGTCAATATGGCTATCCGTCCTCCACAACGTATCAAAGGAGGTAATACTTTTAGTCCAGTTTCTACGGTTGACAACTCCTCATTGCAAGCAATACGCAATGCTTGAAAAGTTTGTGTAGCCGGATGTTTTTTACCATAGCGCGGAACAACGGATTCTACAATTTCTTTTAATTCTTCAGTCGTTTTAATCACATGCTCTTTGCGCGTTTTCATGATAGCCAATGCAATTTTGGCGGCATTTCGTTCTTCCCCATATTGGAGTAAAATTTTTTCTAAATCTTCAAACGACCACGTGTTAACGATATCCGCAGCAGTAAGTTTAGCCGATATGTCAAAACGCATATCTAACGGACCGTTTTGCAGTAAACTAAAACCACGGGCCGGATTATCCAATTGGTAAGAACTTAATCCCAAATC
>CACYBL010000081.1 GCA_902772695.1 uncultured Elusimicrobium sp. | reverse complement strand
TTGCCGATGCCGTAGATGTATTCCAAGGCGACATCAATTCTTTTGTTTTTCGGTAAATCAATACCTGCGACTCTAGCCATATTCTTCTAAAACTCCTATAAATTAACCTTGGCGTTGTTTGTGTTTTGCTACTTCGCAAACCACACGAACTACGCCGTTGCGTTTAATAATTTTGCATTTTTGACATATCTTTTTTACACTGGCTCTGACTTTCATTTATTTCTCCCTATAAGTTATTCTGCCGCGTGTTAAATCATACGGAGATAACTCCAACTTAACACTATCGCCCGGAAGAATTCTTATATGATGAACTCTCATTTTGCCGGATATGTGCCCTAAAATTACTTTGCCGCCTGCAATTTCTATTTTGAACATCGCATTGGGCAACGCTTCAAACACTTTACCCTCAACTTCTATTTTATCACTCATACAACTCCGAGTTCGGATTAAATCACCAGAACACACTCCGTCGCATTTTTTACTTCAAAATGCGTTGAAGTGCTATTCAAAAGCAGTTAAAATTTCACTGCCGTTAGCGGTAACGGCAACCGTGTGCTCAAAATGGGCCGCATAACTGCCGTCCAACGTGACCACCGTCCAACCGTCATCCAACTCCCTGACTTTATAAGTACCCGCAGTAAGCATGGGCTCTATTGCCAAAGTCATTCCAGCTTCCAACACTGGGCCTGTACCCGGTTTGCCAAAGTTGGGAATGCTTGGTTCTTCGTGCATATTGCGGCCGATTCCGTGTCCACAATAATCACGTACTACACCCATGTTATGTTGCTTGGCAAAAGTTTCCACCGTGTGCTGCGCGTCTCCTAGACGGCGGCCCGGCTTGATTTGCCCGATGGCTTTATATAACGATTTCTTCGTTACATCCATTAATTTTTGGGCTTCCTCAGAAACTTTTCCCACGCCGAGGGTGATCGCGGCATCCGAACAGAAACCATCAAGGCGAGCTCCTGTATCGATACTGATAATATCACCACTCTTTAATATTCTATCTTTTTTTGGGATCCCGTGCACAACTTCTTCGTTTACCGAAGCACAAATACTGCCCGGAAACCCATAATACCCCAGGAAAAGCGGTGTTGCCCCGAAGGAACGGATTGTTTTTTCCGCCGCCTGGTCCAACGCCAGTGTAGAAATGCCGGGTTTTACCATTTCACTCATCAGCTTCAACACAGCTGCGGTTACTTTGCCAGCGGCACGCATACGTTGCATTTCCTGTTCGTTTTTTACTTCAATCATATTTATTTACTTTAAGGATTTTTGGATATCCTCAAAAACTTTTTCCGGCGTTTGATTGCCGTTGACTTCCACATATTTCCCACCGGTTTGGTAATACTTTTTTACCGGCAATGTATCTTGGTGATAGACATCTAATCGATGCCTGGCCCGCTCAGGGGTATCGTCCGGCCTGGCGTACAATTCGCCTCCACACGCCGGGCATTTACTTAACGGAACGGACAAATCCACATGTAAAATTTCGCCGCATTGTTTACATTGCCGCCGGGAACAAATCCGTGTTACTACTTCCTTCTCCGGCAGATCAATCATCACCACTTGCGTAATAGACCTGTCTAAACGCCGCATCATAGCATCCAATGCTTCAGCTTGTTTAACTGTACGCGGAAATCCGTCAAAAACAATTCCCTTTGTCGTGGATTTAATGATATTTTCTAACATGGAAATTATCATCTCGTCCGGCACCAGATTGCCTTTGTCAATAATCGCCGCAATCTGCTTGCCCAGTACTGAGCCAGACGCAATTTCCGCCCGGAGCACATCCCCGGTGGAAATATGGTGCAAGTTAAATTCTTGCTGCAATTTAACTGATTGCGTCCCCTTTCCGGCTCCCGGACAACCCATTAACACAATGTTCATGCGGTATACCTAAAAGAACAACTATTAAATAACGAAACTTACTTTAGGGGATTTTGTGGGAATTTTGAGTTCCTCCGGAAAGATACGAACTCCGTAACAGCTACAAAATTCCCCAAAATCACGTAAAATCACTGACCGACGTTAAACCAGCGGCCCTTAATTCTCTTAGATCCCTTCATCAGTGGTTCGTAATTGCGCGCCAACAAGTGCGCTTGCACCTGACCGACTGTATCCAACGCCACACCAACTACAATGAGCAACGCCGTACCACCGAAGTAAAAGTCCACTCGGAAATACTCACGGAAAAAGTCCGGCAACACTGCAATCAAACATACAAAAATGGCACCACAAAACGTCAGCCGGTTCATGACCCATTCAATGTAGTTTTTAGTCGGTTCTCCTGGACGAATGCCGGGAATAAAGCCACCCCATTTCTTCATGTTATCCGCTAAATCAGACGGATTAATCGTCATAGAGTTATAAAAATAACAGAAGAAAATAATCAATGCAGAAAAGATAAGCATATACCAAAAGTTACTATGGTTCATAGCACTCAAAATTTTCTGCGCCCAAGGGGCTTCTTGATTAAAGCTTGCAATCGTCAACGGCAACGAAATTACAGATGAAGCAAAAATAACCGCTATTACACCGCTTTGATCAATTTTAAGCGGCAGATAACTGGTTTGCCCACCGTACGATTTATTACCTACTTGGCGCTTGGCATATTGTACCGGGATTTGGCGTTGGGCTGTTTCCAACCAAACCACCAGAGCCGTTATGATGGCCACTGCTACAAAAATCACCAACATCATGAAGAAGTCCATTTCTTCCGTTTGGACCCGTTTGACAACTTCCATCACAGCACTGGGCAACCGGTCTACGATACCTGCAAAAATGATAAGCGAGATACCGTTCCCAACACCCTTTTCAGTAATCTGTTCACCCAACCACATCACGAACATCGTGCCTGCAGCCAGCGTAATTACCGTGGCGATAAAGAAAATTACCGACGGATTGACTACCGCAGGAGTATCTCCTGAGATGCGGGTAATGGCAAACGTCATCATAGAGCCTTGCAATAAGGCCAGGAACAGTGCAAAAATACGGGTAATCTGGTTTTCTTTTCTTCTGCCGGATTCCCCTTCTTTATGCATGCGGTCAAGTGCCGGGAAAATATGCGCCCCGCGCACCAGCCCCATAATGATGGAAGCGTTAATGTACGGCATGATACCCAGTGCCAAAATGGAAAAACGTCCTAAAGCTCCACCCGAAAAGATATTCATGAAACCTAAAATACCATTTTGGTGAGCTTGGAATAACTGCCTAAGGACTTCTGTATTGATACCAGGTATAGGGATTGCGGCTGCAATCCGGAAAACAGCCAACGCCCCGAGCACAAAAAGAAGTCTCTTTCTGAGCTCGGGAGCATTAAAGATATTTGCAACTGTATTATTCGCCATTATTTGGTCTTCTGTTCAATTACAGTCACGGTGCCGCCGGCTTTCTCAATCGCCGCTTTAGCGGTGGCAGAAAAACCGTGGGCAGACACTTTCAACGCTTTGGTTAAAGTGCCGTTTGCCAAAACTTTGACACGGGTAACATCATGAATGATACCCGCTTTTTTCAATGCTTCGGGAGTAACTTCTGTTCCGGCAGCAAAAACTTTTTCCAAAGAGCCCACGTTTACATAATCATAACGTTTGGCAAAATCTTTATTGGAAAAACCGCTTTTAGGCGTATGGCGGATCAAAGGCATTTGTCCGCCTTCTTTGCTTTCTTTGCGGGTGTTACCGGAACGCGAGGTTTGACCTTTCATACCTTTGGTGCAATAGTTACCCAAACCGGAGCCCGGGCCAATACCTAAGCGTCTTCTTTCTTTTCTAGACCCATGTTTAGGGAAAAGTGTATTCAAATTTACCATATTCTTCTCTCCACAAAACTATTCGGCCTTGGCGGGCTCAGCTTTTGGGGCTTCTTCCGCTTTGGGGGCTTCGGCCACAGCAGCGGCCTTTCCGCGAATTACATTTACAGTCTCTTTGCTTTTAAGTTGTTTAAAAGCTTCCAACGTCGCGTAAACTAAATTGCACGGATTGGTGCTACCTAAACTTTTAGCAAGCACGTCTTTGATGCCAGCGGCTTCAAAGAGCAAGCGCACGCCGCTTCCCGCGATAACCCCGGTACCCGGAGCTGCCGGTTTCATCCAAACCGAAGCCGCCCCAAACTTACCGATGGTTTCGTGCGGAATCGTTTCCCCTACAATCGGGAACGTAATCATGTGTTTACGCGCATGGGATTCAGCTTTTGCAATAGCTAACTGAACCTGATTTGCCTTGCCAATAGCAACGCCCACTTTACCCATGCCGTTTCCGACTACAACCAGCGCGCGGAAACCGAAACGTTTACCGCCTTTGACTACCTTCGCTGTACGAGCAACGTGGATCACCGTGGTCTTACCTTCAACCACCGGTTTTGCTTTTTGAAACTCGGCTCTTTTGCCTTTCGCTTCTTTTCTGTTTTCGCTTTTCACGAGCGTTTCATTGGACATTAAATTCACCT